>JAYEGZ010000206.1:0-1881 GCA_034659315.1 Methanobacteriota archaeon | reverse complement strand
TAATATAAGTGGATGTGACTGTGCCACAACTCAGCATCCCTCGTCATACCATTCGTACGAACCAATTAGCGAAGTGCCGTGTTCATGACAAACACCTTGATCAACTTGCCTTGCTGCGAGAGCTCAGCAGCTTGGATGTCGAATCGGTTTCGTGCTTCGCCAATGTCGCGTTTGGGACATCCTTTCTTTCTGTAGTCCTCGTAACCCCATTGGTCGCAATTGAACCAGCCGACAAGGTACATGCCATGCTGGCAGGGGTTATCCTTCAAATAACGGTCAACAAGTTGCGTTTTCATTGCAGTATCCAGCTCATTGTGCCAACACCCTTTCACCTCAATGATAACAGCCACCGAGTCGTGATTTTTCCCGTTTGAACCTCGCACAACAGCATCTATGTAGATATCTGTACGCTCCCCTGTACCAGATCCTTCACCACGGCGAATTTCAACCTCACGATTGGCGATGATACCTCTCTGCTTGAGATCCCCCTCAAGATGTCTCTTCACGTAATCTGAGAAGCCATTTTCATCGATTGGCCGATACCTCTTTTTATCAACGCGGTCCCAGATATCTCTTGCAGCAGGCGTCTCGCCTTGCAGCTCCTCTTCCAACCGCTTCAACGATTCAATTAACACGTCAAGAAGTTGATCGCCGCTATTAACCAGACATTTCTGTGAATCACCCGCCATCTCCAGAATATCTGCCGGCTGAGGCGGCTCCCATGTGCAACGACGGGTATTGTTCCGGGCTTCCCACAGCGTTGACTTGATCCAGTCCAGTTCCGGCAATTCGTGAGAAATCCGCTTAATAGCATCACATGCCTGATAAGTGCCACGCTCTTTGAGATGACGTAATATGGAGTCTCTAAAATCAGCGACATTTTCTCTCGGCTCTACGATATAGGCTATATGGACGTCATCATGTTTTGGGTCTTCAGCGTGTGGATACTGGCGTACAAGCCAGACATACAGGTCTGCTAATTGATCCTCTGTAAGTCGCTTCCCAATACTCTCTGCGTTATGTGCTACCGCTGAAATCACTTCTCGACCGAACTCAGTGTCGTCTCGAATCACTGGACCAACGACTGACCAACCAGCGTCTTTGGCATGGATCATGAGCACACGGGCTGCGGCAATCGCCCTATTTCGCCCATCTTCACTGGGCGGGAGTGGCAGATGAACAAGCGACTCTGCAAACACATTAGCTTCGTCAACATTGTGATTAAGAAGATCACCGAGCAGAGAGCCCATGCACTCAGGCTTCAACTTCTCATCCTTTGCCTTATTCAACAGAGCATCAGCCAGACGATCATCCCAGCAACATTCGACCTTACGAGTGATGAAGATGTGGTCATGTTCCTCATTCTGCTTATCGATCATAGCCAGCAGGGCGCGAATAATATCATCAGGAGCGTGCCCGTATGCTAACTTCACCAGCTCATGATGCGGTTTTTCGTTTCCAATACCACTTGATGTGGGGTAGGCAAGGATGATTGGTGCCCACCTCTTCCAGACATCGGTGGGACGGGTAGAGATGAAATCGGGGGCTTCTTGCAACAGCAGCCGCAATGCCCTGTAGCCTGCAAACGCTGGGCGGTATATGGTATTCTTGCCGAGCCACTCCTGGGTCTTTGGGTCCTGCTCCAGCACATACCGCTTTGCAGTCTCCACAATTCTTGCTTTAGTTGCGGCATCAGCCACATTCCATCCAGGAAGAACTGTGAGATCTGACTTAAGTTCATCCCTATAAATGGTGCTGTCCGGCTCAAGTGTCATCTCCATATTCAGACGCCACCATGCCGATAAGTTTCCAGACTCACACTCATCCAAAAGGAAGGCGATCCGTTTTGCAGGCGGTGGGTCTAAAATAGGGCGGTCATTA
>JAYEGZ010000205.1:0-1892 GCA_034659315.1 Methanobacteriota archaeon | reverse complement strand
TGCTCGCCAAAGCCATGCCCCGCGGTCACAAAGGTGAGGGATAGGGCTATGATTCCGGCAGCGATCAACAGGAATCGCACGCTTGTTTTCATAAGTGTTCATCGGTGCGGAAGGGCATATATTCTTTTTGGTGATGGGAGGCGAGGCTGTCTTTGTATCCGAGATGTGGAATATGGGTTTTAGCGTCTGCCTGATGTGACACCGTGAGTTTTGCCACCTGCCAAAAGGTCGCTCACATCGCTGGTCTGTTCATACATATCGCAATTGACGACAACGCCGTCCGCCCCCGCCGCATCACAGAAGTCACTCTTCATGTAGATCGCATTCCCGAGCAGATAGAGTGTCGGAAAGACCTCCGCCACATCGGCGTCCGGCGGCGCAAAGCCGAGACTTTCCAGATCAAATATCTCCCGCAGTGTCAGTTCCATCGGCGAATCGCAGAACTGCGCACATTCTGGCGGCATCTTCTGATGAAACCGGGCTGTGTGGCAGCTTCGTGCATAAGCGACCACCGCATACCCGAAATGCGCATACACGGTCATTGTAAGCCCCCTTGCCGCCGCAATCGTCCGGGGCAGGAGATCAATCTCGATCCCCTCAACACCCATCTCCTTGAAGAGCGTACTGGTTCTGGCATAATTGAGGCTGGTTTGGAGGTACGCATCCCTCACGTAATCGCTCTCGTCTCGCAGGATGTGATCTACCCACGGACAGGCTTCTGATGTGTGGACGATGCCCCTTCCGGCAACAGGGCTTGCGATATCACACGAATGCAGGATTCCAAGGTCGTTAACGACGATGCGGAGGTCTTTGATCCCAAGATCAGCAATCTCGCCAAGATACGCTACACACCGGTCATAATGCTTCTGAGGTGTGATCGGGGTTACTAGTGTGACCCCACCGGTGCAATCGAGATCGGCTGCCCGCACAAGATCCTCAGCAGGTGGCAGCTTATGCACGCACCCCTCACTCCCGAGCCCGATTCTGACGCCCGAATCAATATCCGCATCTTCGATCAGCCCTATGATCTCGTCGATCCTTGAATAATTGCACGTCCGCAGTTCAATCATGAATATCACACATCACACATAAGAATCGGAAATATCTGTCTTGAGGTACTTGCACCTCTTTTGTTCACATAGCAACTGCCAGATCGGCTCTTCTGCGAGCGCGTAATCCCGGATCTCGTCTGCGTCGCTGCCAGAGAGCGCAAGATCGATGCATTTTCGGTATATCTGCACGATCTCCCGGATCATCTCCGGATTCATGCCCCTTCCAACGATCTTGAGTGCGCTCACCCCGATATCGAGCAGGTCAGGGATGCTGCAGAGCGAGCAGTCTGTGCCCGCATCAAGGATCGGATGCACGCGCTGCACTCCGCCACCGACATGATAGTTCGCACGGCACGGGATCCCAAGATTGATCTCCTCGCCTGCGCTGTGGATTAGGTGACATGTGCCATTGATATTTGAGCACCCGAACTGCCCGAAGATCTCGAGATCAATTCCGCAGCCAGAGAGTTCCCGGATTTCGTCAAGCTCCATCTTGAACGGGAGAACGATCTTGCTTGCGCCCAAATCCTTCAGGAGTTCGATCTGCCCGCGATTAAACGTGTTTAAGAGCACGCTCGCATGAACTGGCAGCCCGGTACCCATCTCGCTCACCAGTTGCATCGCACCGAGTTCACCGACGATCAGTGCATCAACGCCTGCATCAACGCCAGCCATCACGTGCGTTATGAAGATCTCCTCGAGTTCATCGCTCATAAACGGGGTGTTTACGGCGTAATCCACTATAACACCACGCTCATGCGCAAACTCGATGATCTTAGCGAGTTCCCGGGATGCGGTCACATTGCAGCCGCGACCGCGTCCCGAGAGGTTCAGATTCAC
>JAYEGZ010000204.1:0-1893 GCA_034659315.1 Methanobacteriota archaeon | reverse complement strand
GCATGTTATAATAAACTATCGTAGATTGGGACACTACTGGAAATCTGTGTAATCTTGTGGTTAGCTAAACACCTACTAATTTTCAAACCTCCAGAATAAAATAAAAAGTCTCGACCGAATAGATTAATATGCAGAGATTGCGCATAAGTATCTATGAAGATCAAAGAACTGTTGTTTGGTCCGATACCAAAGCAGACTGAGAGTGAGTATGCTGAACTGGATCTTTCACAGTACGAAGAGGTTATGGAACCTGAGCCAGCCGAGACCTACATACGTGTTGCGGAGTTGAGCAACCTGGATGGGATCTCAGACTTGAAGAAGGAGATCTACGAGGGAAACGTCGTAGTTGTGGATATCTCGGCAATCAAACGAGATCAGATGATGCTCGAACGCGCGCTTCGTGACCTGCATGATGTTGTGAGCGATGTGGACGGGGACATCGCAGGACTCGACGACGATCTTGTGATCACGACTCCAACCGGCATCAAGATTGATCGATCGCGGATCGGCGGAAGATAATCGCGTACATGCGCACCGACCCTAAGGATGAAGATCAATAGTCCACTGCAGGCTTATGAGTACCTGCCGAAAACCAATTGCGGTGAATGTGATGAGCCGACGTGTATGGCGTTTGCCTCACACTTGATAGATCGGTCAAGAAAGCCAAAGGACTGCCCACCGTTGCTCGATGCCGAACATAAGAATGATTACGCCACACTCATCGAACTCCTTGCCCCTGAGATACGCGAAGTCTCCATCGGGACTGGCGAACATAAGGTTACGATCGGTGGGGATGATGTGCTGTACCGCCACAAACTGACTTTTTTCAATAAAACAGCGTTTGCTTATGACGTGCACGACACGATGGACGAGAAAAAACTGATTGATCGTGTCAATAGCATTCAAAATTTCAAAAAATTCTATATCGGTGATTTTCTGACGCTTGATGCAATCGCGGTCAGATGCGTATCTGGAGATGCAGGTCAGTTCGCAAAAACCGTGGAAACAGTGACTGAAATGACCAAACTACCGCTCCTGCTATGTTCGCTCGATGCGGAGGTTATTGCGGCAGGGCTTGCCGTTGCCGCGGATCGAAGACCACTGATCTATGCCGCCACAACCGACAACTGGCGCGAGGTTGCGGAACTTGCACTCAAATACCATGTTCCGGTGGTGCTTTCTGCGCCAAACGATCCTAATATACTAAAATCACTTGCAGCGACATTTGAGTCGCTGGGCATTACTGATCTGGTGCTCGATCCGGGAACCGTCCCGACCGGACCGGGGCTTCGTGACTCGTTTGAGAACTTCCTGAAGCTGCGGCGTGCAGGAATTGCCGAACAGACTGATATTGCATACCCTCTGATGGCAGTGCCCATGACCGCGTGGAACGAGATGGATGGTGTCAGTGCAGCATACTGGGAGAGCGTGCTCGCATCCATATTCACGGTCCGGTACGCTGATATTATGATCTTGCACAGCATTGAGCCATACTCGCTGTTGCCTGAACTGCATGTAAGAGATACGGTTTACACAGACCCACGAAAACCGGTGATGGTCGATGCAGGCGTCTTTGAAATTGGCTCGCCCGGTCGCAAGTCGCCGGTATTTGTGACGACGAACTTTGCGCTGACATACTACACCGTGGAGAGTGATCTGGCGTCCAACAGCATCGATTGCTACCTTGGCGTGGTGGATACCGACGGCATCGGCGTAGAGGCTGCGGTGGCAGGCGGTCAGCTGGATGCGGGCAAGATCAAGGGTATGTTTGATTCTGCTAACTTTGATGTGCAGGAGAAGACTGACCACGGCATCTTGATCCTTCCCGGGCTTGCTGCACGGTTGCAAGGTGATGTGGAGGATACCACTGGACTTGAAGTGATGGTTGGACCT
>JAYEGZ010000203.1:0-1899 GCA_034659315.1 Methanobacteriota archaeon | reverse complement strand
CAAGCGGATCACGGGCACTGTCGAACGCGCTGGCACGTCGGCGGTTCCACTTCAGGTGGCGCGGGTGACCGCGGTCAAACCTGTTGGCATGGGCGACCGGGTCTGCGTGGACACCTGCTCGTTGATGATGGTCGGCGAGGGGATGCTTGTCGGATCACAGTCAAACGGGCTCTTTTTGGTGCAATCAGAAGCAGAGGACAGTCCTTACGTAGCGTCACGTCCGTTCCGAGTAAATGCGGGCGCAGTACATGCGTACGTGCGGGTCGGCGAGAAGACGCGATACCTCTCAGAACTAAGTGCAGGCGATCTGGTGACCACGATCGATGCGGATGGTGCGCAGAAGGATGCAATCGTAGGAAGGGTCAAGATCGAGAGGCGCCCTCTGACGCTTGTCGAGGCTGACGTCGATGGGACTGTGATAAAAACGTTTCTGCAGAATGCCGAGACGATAAAGCTCGTTGGCGCAGACGGTGCCCCGATATCGATCGCAAATCTCAAGATTGGTGATGAGGTGCTTGTCCATTTCGAGGATTCGGCGCGGCACTTTGGCATGAAGATCGACGAGACGATTATTGAGAAGTGAGTGTATCGTGGGGGCGATCTCACAGATTGATGATGGCAGCTGATATTCATGGAAAACGGCTTTCATGACATATACGCTATAACGTCCGGTTATCCTGCACATCATTTTCATTTACGAGAAAGTATATTGCCAGCCCCCACCCAGAGGGCAGTTTTTACTCGATTTTTTGTGAAAAAATCGTCATTATGATCAACGAATCCGCGGATTAAGAACCAGCGTGGGCACACCTGACTGCCAGCAATTCCTCGCCGGATACAATGATTCCGATGCCATTTATAATCAATTGGAATAAAACCTGCGGAACTATCAGACTTCTCTCACTTCCCAACTTCTCCCAAACGATGTGGCAATATCTAACAAACGTGTTGCTGCGCCGGATCAACCAGAGTTGGAAATTTCCAATATATCACACATACCGGACGCAGATTACAGAAAGTGCCAGCGCGTCTCATTCAATGACCGCGTCTATCGTGACCACGGTCTTCATCGAATTCAGCACGATAGCTCCTTTTTCAACCTGCTCCACAATCTCCTTCACGGTTTCTTTGTCACCATCCGTTTTTATCCGTGGTCTCACAACGATTGTCGTGAATACCAAATGCCCATCCACCTTTTCCAGCGTACCCTCGGCATTGGACTCATAAGCAAGGATGTTGATCCCTGCCTTCTTCGTTCTTGCGATGAATGTTGTTAGAGCGCATGAATTCGCCGAGGCGACAAACATTTCTTCAGGACTGATGAAGCCTTCGGGACCGCGGAATTCAGGTGGCGTGGCAAACTCGAAGCTTGTTTTCTCGCCAAACGACATCGTTGCCTGATACCCCTCAGTCCATTCCACGCTGCTCGAAAATACAAATCTTACGTCCATTGGTGTTGACCTCCATTATTTAAGAATTCTGCATTTCAGGTTCCTTTCATACGAATTGCATCTCCGTTCCAACTTCAGTATCCGCGTCATATCAATCTTTTCTGTAGTTGGGTTGGTCACATCCTTGCAGGTGTTGCGGTCGGATGAGCTCAAATATAGCATGAAATCCATTGAATGGATCTTGTTCTTTGGCAAATAACCTTTAATCTGTGTCCATCTGTGAAATCTGTGGCTGATAAAAGCTTTTAGCCACAGATTAACACAAATTACACAGATTTTTTTCTACAACTCACTTGAACAGATTCATGGGGTATTCTGTAGCACCATAGACAGACAGCCCCTGCTCTCCACAAAGTTTAAATAGGAAAAAGATCAACTATAGAGTATACACATCATGATTATTATCATAATGATGTATGCACTGGGCGAACTTGCCAACCATGCAATC
>JAYEGZ010000202.1:0-1918 GCA_034659315.1 Methanobacteriota archaeon | reverse complement strand
TCGCAATCATCAAGCCGGATCGCGCCCACAGAACAAGCCTTTTCACATGCGCCGCATTCGATGCAGAGCTCCCTGTCGATTATGTATGCCTGCGGGATCGCCTGCGCAAACGGCAGGTAGATCGCATCCGCCGGGCATTTTGCGGCGCACCTGCCGCAGGATGTGCAAGCCGTGATATCGACGTACCGCGGCGCATGGCGCAGTGTCACACTATAATCGCCAACGTTTCCGTCAACCGATGCAACCTCTGTCTGGGTGTATAGCGTGATATTTGGGTGGTTAAAGACCGCAACCATCTTCGGGGTAAGAATACACTGCGAGCAGTCGAGCGTCGGAAACGTCTTTGAGAGACCGATCATCTGCCCACCGATGTACGGGGCTCTCTCGATCAGGATAACCTCGCGTTCGTCAGCCATCTCAAGCGCAGCCGTGATCCCGGCAATTCCGCCACCAACAACAAGTACACAGTCTTTGACATCCTTTATAATCGGGCTTAAGGACTCGAGGTTCTGCATTCGGGAGGCTGCACCCTTCACGAGCCCCCTCGCTTTCCTTGTAGCCTCCTTCGGATCCTCATGCACCCATGAACACTGCTCGCGGATGTTTGTGATCTCAAGAAGCATCGGGTTGATGCCCGCTTTCTGTGCCATCGCACGAAACGTCTCGAGATGAAGCTTTGGAGAACAGGAGCCGATCACCACGCGATCGATCAACCCTTTCTTGATGTCGCTCTCGATCTGACCCTGTCCCGCACTGCTACAGAGATAATCCTGAACATTTGTGAGTGCAACGCCATCCATTCCTGATACTTCGTCTGCGATTGCCTCAACATCAACGACATCGCCGATGTTGCCGCCGCATCTACAGAGATATACGCCAATTTTTTCGCCGCTCATCTCTTTCACCGATCCCCTTTCAGCTTCAGAAGAAAATCCTCGTTTGTCACAAGATTCAGATCGATCCCGAGTTCCTCGGGCAAGTACCCGAATGCAAGCCCCAGAAGCTGGGAATAATGCAGAACCGGAATATTGTATTCTGTACCGCGCTTCTCCTCAATCTCGATCTGTCCGCCGTCAAACTGCAGGTGGCAAAACGGACACGCATTCACGATGCAGTCAACGTCCGCATCCCTGATCCGCGAGAGCTTGTGCTCCAGCATCTCAAGTGACTTGTCAAGAAGCGCAGACCGAACGCCACCTCCTGCTCCGCAGCATGCCATCTTGTCGGGATAATTGACGCTCAGAGCGCCCGTTGCCTCCACGAGTTCGTCAAAGAACGTCGGGTCTTCTGTGCTCCCGAGCTTTCTTTCTTTTGACGGTTTTACAAGGTGGCATCCGTAATGCAGAGCAACTCTGAGGTTTAACGGAGACGTCACCATCTCCTTTATCTTTTCAGGTCCTGGATCGTCGTATAGCAGTTCAATGATGTGCCTGACATCCACGGTTCCCTTGAATTTCTTGCCGATCGCATCAAGATGGGAGTTTGTGCTTTTCTTGAGCGCGGGATCGTCTTTTAGTTCGTTATTGGCATCCACAAGAGATCCATAGCAGCCATTGCAGATCGTCAGCACATCGCGCTCCATCTCTTCTGAGAGCACGATGTTTCGGCTCGCAAGTAAAAGCCACGTTGCTTTATCAAACGACCGGAAGACGCCAGGCGCAGGACAGCATGATGCGCCGGATAGGTCCGCGTAATCGATCTTTAGCCGCTCAAGGCAGAGTTTTGTGGCTTTCTCAATTCCAGGGTACCGGTTCGGGGTGATGCAGCCCAAATAGAGTGATAATTTGTTCATGATACTCTCCTCTCACTCTTGAGCGCCAGCCACGAGTTTGTCAAATCCACACGACTCAAGAAGCGTCTGCACATCGGCAAGTGCATCCGGATATTTATGAACCGTCTCGGGAAGCGCCTCCAGCCC
>JAYEGZ010000201.1:0-8151 GCA_034659315.1 Methanobacteriota archaeon | reverse complement strand
CTGCCCCTGACTTTGAGGCTGTGACCACTCACGGACCGATAAAACTCTCTGACTACAAGGGAGGATGGGTGATCCTCTTCTCGCATCCGGCAGACTTCACGCCGGTCTGCACAACAGAGTTCATGGGTTTTGCGAGGATGTTTCCAGAACTTGAGAAGCGCGGTGTGAAGCTGATCGGACTCAGCGTTGACAGCGTCCACTCGCATATCGCATGGGTGCGGAACATCGAAGAGAAGATGGGCGTTAAAATCCCGTTTCCGGTGATTGCGGACCTTAACATGAATGTCGGGACACTGTACGGCATGATCCACCCGGGACAGAGCGCAACCGCTGCTGTGCGATGCGTTTTTGTGATCGATCCCGACCAGATCCTGCGGGCGATGATCTACTACCCACTCTCAACAGGACGGAATATGGATGAGATCCTGCGGCTCGTCGATGCCCTGCAGGCGGCAGACAAGTACGGGATCGCAACGCCTGCTGACTGGAGACCTGGGGATCAGGCGATTGTGCCGCCGCCTGCAACGACAGAAGAGGCAGAGAAGCGGCTTACAGAGGGATACGACTGCAAGGACTGGTATTTCTGCAAGAAGACAATATAAACGTACATACTCGAGTAACTTGTGATGGAAACCACGAGATTACACGGATTTTCACAAGATTTCTTGTTAATCTTGTGTAATCCCATGGTTTTATGTGGAGATCTACACAATATTGAGCAAGTATCTAAACAAAGGAGGTGAGATTTGATGGCTGAATATAGGTGCAAGAACTGTGGATATGTGACCGAAGCTGATGCGGCGCCTGAGGAGTGTCAGGTCTGCAAGCACAAAGACTCGTTTGAGAAGATCAAAGACTGATGCAATTTGAGATGGAGTATGGGCCATAACCCAAACTCCACTCTACATTTTTCCAGACGCTATTATAACATATTATAACATTCTTAAAGATGATAAACCATGCTGGCACAACCCCGATCTCAGAGAGTCGTTTCGCGATCTTTCTTGTATATGACTTGCCAGGACACCGTACACCTTTTGTTCCCCCTCGGTTATCATGTCTTCAGATTAGCCACAATCAAAAACCTGCCCTTTACAAAATTCTTCCGGCTCTTACTATACCAAGCTCTTTCGTTGAAATTAAACGGGTTTTCAGAAACAAAAGAGTCGATAAGCCCCGGGTCATTGCACACTTTCTCGTGGAGTTCATTAACATCTTCAGGGCTTTCATACATTAAATCCGGCTCATCCACGTCTTCGATGACCGGCTACTTCTGGTTCACATATAACAAAAGAGACTGCCAATCTCAAAAATAAGTGCCCCTTTCCCTGTTAGTTACGCATTTGCCGACCACCCCCAGTACCCACCCCCCTGCCAAACCTATGCGCCTGAGCAGACCTTCCTTTTTCAATGCGGTAATGTTTTTGTCAATAGCATTGGTATTGATACCAACCGTCCAATCACTTATCTTTTAATTTGCGAGCCTGCTTATAACTCTTATACCATAAAGAGATGCCAAACACTCCAAAAAGATACCCCAGACCTGCAAAGACCCTTAGATAAAGTGGGGACTCTCCCTCACCTTGCGTTCGCATTCCGCCTGTTGCCGTCATATTGATCGCCTGCTCATCCCTGTGACCTGTTGACTCGACAACGACCAACCATTCCTTCTCAAATTTTGGATCAAACCTGAACAGGCCATCTTTATCGGTCTTGCCCTCCATATACAGCCGCCCGTCCGGGTAGAAGACCTCCACATCAGCATACTGCACAGGCGTGGGTTCCATGCCACCGTAGTATGCCTCAACACAGACCGAGTCGATCCTGTAATCAATGACGAGCGCGTGTCCGGATGCCACAATGGGACCTATACAGAGTGCCACAAGAATCGAGATCGCCAGTATCATACCTCGCTTCATCTATCTGAACCCTCCGGATCTTTTCCGCATCAGGAGAACTGCAATAAGTCCGATTATCCCTATCGTTGTGAACAAACCAGCTGCAGGCGACTCTGATGCTGGTGCTGATGACGTATCCGTGCCTGTCTCAGGGATAGCCGATACTCGCTCATCCCCTGTTGGTGGGAACGACTCGAATACCGGTAGAATGAAGATGCTGCGCTCCATTATGCCCTTGCCAAAGACCGCGATATTCCATACCCCGGGTTCATCGAGGGTGTACACAAAGTCACCATCCGAATCGGTCTTTGTGAATCCTTTAACCATCATCCACGAGTCCTGCGGGTAGATTTCATCAGCTTTCGCAAGCACCTCCGGATCGTCATTCAGGCGATACTTCACGACATAAACTATTGTGTTTGCAAGCGGCGCTCCACCCTGAACCGCCCTTCCTCTGAATACGAATCCCTCTTCTAACCCGTAGGGGCGTATGTACGGGATTATCTCGACGTTCTCACCAAGTTCAGCATCCCATCCATTCCATGCTGCCTGTCCGCAGTGAATTACCGCCTTTGCGTGATCGACAAACTCGCCCTTGATCGCAGTTACGTTCATCGCTGAATAAACTATGTAGTCTCCTCGCTTATCAACCGTGAAAGACACAGTATACGCTTTAACTCCAGCAACCGATGTCTCAACCGGGGTTAATTGCGTGACGTTGCCATCAGGATCCCTTACGTACGCATCAGGAATGTCGATGCAGCCAAAGAGTTCCTTAAATGGGCAGCCCCATGTGATCAGGACGGTCTTTTCCTCGCCCAGATTTGCAAGGTAATCATCCGGGCTGACATCCATACCACCACCCGGAAAGAGCATCGTGAAGTGGGCAGATGCCGTTCCCACGATACCACATCCTGCGATCGCGATGGCTACGAGCATGATCATACTAAATTTTATATTGTTACGCATATTCTTAAATCCTCCTATTTGGGTGGTTCCTGTCGCCAGATCCTGCATCGGGGTGTGAAGCCGGTACAATCGCGATTTCATGCCATTTATCAGGGCCAATGTTACCGTGTGCTTGGCAACTCCATCGCGACCAAGTTAACAGCGACATCGTACGCACACCGTGCGAATCGCGCCGCTTTGCATGTTACTGCCCGTATCGCTATGATACTTAAGCTTAACTGTCTAGTATGACTTATAAATAGTAATAAAGTTATATATTGATTATACTTTTAATAAAGTAGATTTTACAAATAGAATTTATACTTTGCAAGGACCATCTTTGTGGGACGCTGCACACCGACACATTTACAAAAAGGATATACAGAACAAAAGAACATCTTCGGAGTGTGTGTGTCATTGAATGGACGCCACATACAAAAACTCCAACAAAGATGGCTGAAGGAGGCACAAGTCATGACTGAATATCGATGTACGAACTGCGGATATGTGACCGTTGCTGATGCAGCGCCGGATGAGTGCCCGGTCTGCAAGCATAAAGACTCGTTTGAGAAGATCAAGGAATGATCAAACATGATCGAAATAGAAAACCTGAACCTCGAGGTTGATGGGCGACCCGTACTCAAAGGTCTTGACCTTATAATCGAGAAGGGTGAGTGTCATGTCCTGTTAGGTCCGAACGGATCCGGAAAGACATCGCTCTTACTTGGTATACTCGGGTTTCCGAGATACAGGGTGACCGGCGGCAGGATCATCTTCAATGGCGAGAATATTACCAACCTGACGACGGCTGAGCGCGTGAAACTCGGGATGGGGATTGCGTTTCAGAATCCGCCGGTTATACGCGGTATCCGGCTTGGGGAGATGGTGAACCTCTGCCGTGGTGATAAATCAGGGGAGATCACCGATGAAACCCGCATTCTTGCGAAAGAACTGCATTTCGCAGAGGAATTCCTGGAGCGGGATGTGAACGCCGGGTTCTCAGGTGGTGAGATCAAACGGTCGGAAATACTGCAATTAATTGCGCAGAACCCGGATTTCGTGATGCTGGATGAGCCTGATTCTGGCGTTGATATCGAGAACATGGAGTTGATCGGCGGGATGATCAGTAAACTCCTGCACAGGCAAGAGCGTCCGAGCAGACGGATCGCATCAGGGCTTATCATCACGCATCTTGCAACGATCACCGACTACGTGGATGTGGACTGGGCGCATGTGATGCTCGGCGGCAGGATCGGGTGCTCGGGAAATCCGGATCAGATCATCAGGCAGGTAACGGAAGGAGGCTACGAGAAATGCATAAAAGAGTGTCAGATGTCGTGAATGTCGTGAAACCCGAAGATTACACGATGGATGCAGAGAAACGCGGTACGGAAGACCGATCAGAGATAGAAGACGAATACAAAAAGTCTCTTCTCGGAGTCGGGTACGATCCGGACGGCGAAGAGCGATCAGGATCGTTCCTGCAACTCGACCACTCGGTTCTCTGCTCAACTACTGTGCAGGAGGGGATCGAGGTTCTGGACAGCAGTGAGGCGCTTGAGAAATACTCCTGGCTCTCAGATTACTTCTGGCGTGCGGTCCCTGCTGATAAGGACATATACACAAAGGAGGTTGCAGAGAAGCAGACTGGCGGCTACTTTGTGAGAGCTGCCCCGGGCGTCAAATCCATATTCCCGCTGCAAGCGTGCCTATTCATCGGAAAGGAGCGGCTTTCGCAGAACGTGCATAACATCGTGATTGTCGAAGAAGGCGCGGAACTCCACATCATCACAGGCTGTTCGACAGCAAAGGATGTGCGATCTGCCATGCATCTCGGAGTATCTGAGTTCTATGTGAAGAAAGGCGCAACGCTCACATACACGATGATACACAACTGGGCGCCCGAAGTGGTGGTACGGCCGAGAAGCGGCATCATCGTCGAGGAAGGCGGGACTTACATCAACAATTATATTTTGATGAAGCCTGTTAAGGACGTGCAGATGTATCCAGTCACATATTGCGGAAAGAATGCGCGAACGATGACACAGACCGTTATCCATGCTTCAAAGGATTCAAAGATCGATATTGGTTCAAAAGTGGTGCTGGAGGGCGAGAACAGCCGCGCAGAACTGATATCCCGGTCGATTGCGACTGATCGGGCGGATGTTACTGCAAGAGGCGCGATCATTGGCTCGGCGCCCGGAGTGAAAGGGCATCTCGAGTGCATTGGGCTGATGCTCTCAGGTACGGCGCGGATACACTCAATTCCGGAACTTGAGGCGACTGTAGAGGATGCGGAACTCTCACACGAGGCCGCGGTCGGGCGGATATCAGAAGAGGAGATTGCATACCTGACAGCAAGAGGTCTCTCGGAAGACGAGGCTGCTGGCGCGATCGTTCGTGGTTTTCTGAATGTGGATATTAAGGGACTGCCGCCAGCGCTTGGCGCTGAGGTGAGAAATATGATACGGATGAGTGCAGATGCGATTTGAGTTGAATGGTGGACAAAGGGGAAAATGAACCGAAAAGCACTGCATCTGATCAGTTACGGGCTCTACGTGGTCACATCAACAGATGGTGAAGCCATCAACGGTCAGATAGTAAACACAGTGATGCAGGTGGCATCCAAGCCCCCGATGGTTGCGGTTGCCATAAACAAGGAGAATCTAACCTGTGAATACATACAAAAGAGCCGTGTCTTTGCGGCATCTGTTCTCGGGACAGACGCGCCCATGGAATTCATCGGCAGGTTCGGTTTCAGGTCAGGCAGGGATATCGATAAATTTGAGAGTGTCCGATATCGAACCGGCGCCACCGGTGCACCTGTCGTGCTTGATTATGCCATCGCATACATCGAGGTTGCGGTTACTCGGGAAGTGGATGCGGGCACGCACAGCCTCTTCATTGGTGAGGTTGTTGATGCGGATATTCTCGATGATTGCGAACCGATGACTTATATGTACTATCATCAGGTAAAAGGTGGGAAGACACCGGATAAAGCTACAGTTTATATTGAAGATGAAGATTGACCGGGGAAACGATATCATGAACAAAGTAGAGATAAAAGACGACATTTACTGGGTTGGCGCGATCGACTGGAACCTGCGGGATTTTCATGGATATGCCACACCAAGAGGTACGACATATAACGCATACATCATCAAAGACTCGAAAGTTGCGCTTGTCGATACCGTGAAAGCCGGATTCTTTGATGAACTGCGCAGCCGCGTAGAAGCGATAACAGACCCAGAGGACCTCGATTATGTGATCGTGAACCACGTCGAGCCAGATCACACTGGATCACTTCCCCGCGTGATGGAGGTCGCCTGCGATGCGACTGTTATTGCAACCAAGAAAGGCGCGGAAGAACTGCCAATGTACTATGACTGCGACGATTGGGAGATACAAACCGTAAAGACCGGAGATACGATCTCACTTGGAGAGAAGACGCTCTCATTCATCGAAACCCCGATGCTCCACTGGCCCGACAACATGGTTGTGCATATTCCTGAGGATCGCTTGCTTCTCTCAAACGACGCGTTCGGGCAACACATCGCAAGCAGCAAGCGGTACGCAGACGAGGTTTTCGGGATACTTGACGAGGCTGCCAAATACTACGCCAACATCCTGATGCCGTTCTCGCCGCTTATCACAAAGACCCTGCAGAAGATAGGTGAGATGGGGCTTGCGATCGACATGGTTGCACCGAGCCACGGCACGATCTGGCGCAATTCCGGCGTCGGCGACATTCTTGACGCGTATAGCGGCTGGGGTTCAGCCGAGTCAAACGATACCGCAATTGTGGTCTACGATACCATGTGGGGCAGCACCGAGAAGATGGCATCTGCGATCGCACAGGGCATAATCGATGCCGGGTTTGAGGTTAAGGTGCACCACCTCAGAAAAGCGGAATGGAGCGAGATTATACGCGAGATTCTGGAGGCTAAGATCATAATCGTTGGATCCCCTACAATCAACAACGGGATGTTTCCGAGCGTCGGGGGATTTTTGACGTATCTCAGAGGACTTCGACCAAAGGGCAAGGTCGGTTCCGCTTTCGGATCGTACGGCTGGGCGGGAGGCGCGGTCAAAGCGATTGCGGGTGAGCTTGAGAAGACCGGTGTTACGATTGTTGAGCCTTTATCGGTCAAATTTGTGCCGGGAGCGGACGATCTTGCGGCGTGCGCAAAGCTTGCGGAGAAGGTTGTTGATGCGGCAGAGGTGCAAGAATGATGATTTCGGCGTACTACTCAAGGTACCTAAAAACACCACTATACGACTTCGCTATATCGGCAGGTATATATTTAGCTAACCACAAGATTACACGATTTTCACAAGATTTCTGTGTTAATCTCGTGAAATCTCGTGGTTTTTTTCGCCTCCGCTAAACACATACCTGGCACTGCTTGACCCGGAATACAACATGAGCCAAAACGGGAATTTAACCATAGGGTGCGTAGAGGGATGCGGAAGATAGTATCTCTCTACAAACCTCCGCGCCCTTCACGGTTATTTTTCTTGCCAGAAAGTACATGATCGCAATCAAGAGCCCGATCAATACCTGAGTAACTACTTCCCTGTTTGGTTACAGTATGCCTCATGTCCCGGGGTAGTTACCAAAAATCCCGGCCGGGAATCCTGCTTTATGAGCGTCGATCGCCTCGCGTTCAGGGTCAGATTGCCCATTAAAAAACCCACAGGATCCCCTATAATCATCACAATTCTATCGCCCCTGCCGCCGCCTTGAGGATCATTAGCGCATCGAGCGAGGTGACCCGCCCGTCGCCATTCACGTCCATGGCGGGATCCCATCCGCCACTGGCTGCGAGCTTGAGTGCGACCAAGGCGTCTGTGGTGTTGAGGGCACCTCCGGGTCCGGTGTTCACCACGAATACACCGCTGACTGCGGTTGCAGGGACCATAGCTCCAGTTACATCAAATAGATCAACAATCTCCAGTGTGAGTGGACTCGTCTCTCCGCCACACCCCACCGCACGAAGTTCGATATTGGCAAGCGCTATCGGGCTGTCGAGTCCGAATGGAGTACCGATGAATACGGATAGGGACGATTCGCCTGCTACGTTATCAATACTTGTAATGAGGATCCCGATATCCTCAATATCGGTTATGCCGGTGACCTGCACCACGGTGGGGTCATAATACAGGGCGAGTGTTGTTGCGGCGAGGTTAGTCATGTTGCTGATTGTTATCTGCGTGGTTGTGGTGTTGTTTGGTTGTGCGCTTGCGCCTGCGATTGCGACGATTGCCGTGTCGCCCGGCGGATACTCACTGCAAAAATCAGTGT
>JAYEGZ010000200.1:0-8202 GCA_034659315.1 Methanobacteriota archaeon | reverse complement strand
CAGGAGTTGCAAGACGGTTTCGCTGGCATCAGCACTTGCAAATCGCGTAATTGCGACTTTCAACTATTTGAACAATCTAAACCCTTTTGTAGTAGTCCGGTGTATGACAGACGCGAGGTATTTCTATGGAACTAAATGGAGTAGAGATCGAAGATACCTACGCAGAAGCCTTTGGTATCAAGGTTGCACGGTTGCTCATCACTGGCGCGAGCGAGCACTGGGCAATGGTTGCTGCAACGGAAGCAACAGGATTCGGAACATCGGTGATCCTGTGCCCGGCAGAGGCTGGAATTGAGTGCGTGGTTGATGGCAGCGAGACACCAGACGGACGTCCGGGAGTCTACATTCAGATATGCACATTTGGATACAAGGCGCTTGAGGAACAGTTGATGAATCGGATCAGTCAGTGTGTGCTCACAGCACCAACGACTGCTGTGTGGAACGGGCTTCCTGATGCAGAGAAGCAGTTCGATACCGGATTCAAGCTGAAGTTCTTTGCGGACGGTTATGAGTCGGAACTTGAGGTCGGCGGGCGGAAGGCTTATGCGATCCCGATGATGGAGGGTGATTTCATTATCGAGCACAACATCGGTGCGGTTGATGGTGTTGCAGGAGGCAACTTCTTCATCCTCGCAGATACTCAGATGAACGGGCTTGATGCAGCAGAGAAAGCGGTGGAAGCAGTCATGAAGTGTGAAGGCTCGATCACACCATTCCCTGGAGGGATCGTTGCAAGCGGCTCGAAACCTGGTGCTGACACGTACACCTTCATGAAGGCAACAACGAACCAGAGGTTTGCCCCAACACTCAAAGACAAGGTCGAGGACACAAACATCCCGGCAGATGTGAATGCGGTCTACGAACTCGTGATCAATGGTGTTGATATCGAGGCTGTGACTGCTGCAACCAAAGCGGGAATTGAGGCTGCTGTGAAGATGCCGGGCGTCAAGAAGATTACTGCTGGCAATTACGGCGGAAGTCTGGGCGCGTTCAAGGTTAATCTTGGCGATCTCTTTTGAGATCGTCTCTCTTTTTTATTTTTTTTATCATGAGGATGGGATGAAATTAATGTGGGAGTACACTGGTGGAATTATCAAATCCCAAGATTTTATTTGTGGTCATTCTGGTTTGCATTTAGCTAAACACGCAAATTTCTGGGAACGTTAGATTGTTGTATGTAAGCACAACTGCTAGAATAGAGCAATATCGATCTAAAAAAGCTATTTACACAGTTAATCTGCAAATATGGTCAAAAAAATATCCTGATGCTGTGAATGCGAGATTTTGATTTCGAATTTTAGAGAGTCAGGCATCCATGTTTTTCGCCTGATAATCCCGAATTGCCGCATAAAGCGCATCAGCCGCAAGATTTGAGCAGTGCAGTTTCACTGGCGGCAACCCTCCAAGCGCATCAGCCACATCGTCCCTTGTGATGACAAGCGCCTCATCGAGAGTCTTTCCAACTGCAAGTTCTGTGATCATGCTTCCTGTTGCAATCGCTGCGCCACATCCGAAGGTTTTGAACTTGATATCCGTGATCCTGCCGTTCTCGACCTTGATATGTACCTGAGTCACATCTCCACAGACCTGATTTCCAAACTCACCGGTTCCATCCGGATCAGGAATTTCACCAACATTTCGCGGATTTAAAAAATGATCCATCACTTTTTCACTATATTCCATCAAATCACCTTCCTGCAAGTGGAGATATTGCCCGCAACTTTTCGACGATGGTGGGAAACACATCAAGTACGTATCTGATCTCTTCCTCTGTGTTTTCTCTCCCGAGTGTGAACCTGATCGATCCGTGGACGTCCTCCAGAGGAATTCCAAGTGCGAGAAGCACATGGGATGGATCAAGTGACGCGGAAGAGC
This sequence comes from Methanobacteriota archaeon, assembly GCA_034659315.1. Classification (GTDB taxonomy): domain Archaea; phylum Halobacteriota; class Methanosarcinia; order Methanosarcinales; family Methanogasteraceae; genus Methanogaster_D. The sequence goes on along the minus strand of JAYEGZ010000200.1, from coordinate 6,327 downwards.
ATGCAGATCCAGTGGATGCCGCAATTCCCTTTATATCAAGGTGTATCAACATAGCCTCCCCCTCAACAAACATGAATCGCAGATTCGCGTTGTTCGGGAGTCGTTTTACCCGGTGACCATTCAGAAACACATCATCAATCGAATCAAACATCCCGTTGATCAGCATGTCCCGCAATTTCACCAGATGCGCTGTGTCTGACTCGAATCGCTCACATGCAAGCGAGACTGCCTTTGCAAAGCCAACGATACCAGAGATGTTCTCGGTGCCTGCGCGAATGCCCATCTCGTGACCGCCACCATATAACAATGGGTCAATCTTCAGCCCTTTCCTGACATACAGGGCGCCAACGCCTTTGGGTCCGTAGATCTTATGCGAGGAGAGCGAAAGCATGTCGATATTCATCTTCCGTAAATCAATCTCTGTTTTACCAAACGACTGGACTGCATCTGTGTGAAACGGGATTCCATGATCTGCTGCTATGGCGCCGATCTCGCTTACCGGCTGGATCGTGCCAATCTCGTTGTTTGCATGCATCACCGAGATCAGCCGGGTCTCGCTGGTGATCACAGATTCAACATCATCGGGATCGACCAGCCCGTCGGCATCGACAGGCAGATACGTGACATCGCAGCCCAGACGCTCCAGATACTGGCATGTCTTCAGTATCGCAGGATGTTCGATCGAACTGGTGATGATATGCCCCATGCGCCCCCGCAGAACGCCCCTCAACGCAAGATTATCGGATTCTGTGCCACCTGATGTGAATATAATCTCTTCCGTATCAGCACCGAGTGCATCCGCAACCTCCGCCCTTGCGCGGGCAAGCGCCTGATTTGCATCCCGCCCAAACGTATGCAGACTCGACGCATTACCAAACCTCTCTGTAAAATAGGGGGTCATCGCTTGCACGACCTCGCGGTCCACCGCGGTGGTGGCGGCGTGATCTAGGTAGATTCGATTCATAGATTATGTATTGCACATTATATATTATGTTATATATTATATGTCGCACACGTTATATTTTGATCTGGCTGGCTGAAAAGCCTCTGGCTATAAGAATATCTTTTATGCGATCTTTGTGATTGCCTTGCAGCTCTATGGTCTCGTTTTTAACGGTTCCGCCGCACGCAAATCTGGATTTCAGGTATGTCGAAAGTTCGTGCAGATCGATCTCGTGCGAATCGATTCCGTCTACGACTGTGACCTCTTTTCCATATCTCCGCCGTTTTACCTTGATGGTGATCCACTGTTGCTCTTTTGCCACCTCTTCGCAGATGCACAGTTCCTTTGGCAATCCACATACGATGCACATTTCTGAACTCATTGTCTGGGTGATACCTCCGAAAGTTATGTGTTATAACGAATCGTGAAAAAGACTTGAGCACGATGTTATTAAAAGATGATGGTACTCACGTTGCAACTCGCATCGAGCATGCGACCAGTGTGGTCTCCATGATGCGCGGGCTGATGTTCAGAAGAGGCATTCCCGACGATTATGCCATGATCTTTGTCTTCTCAAAGCCAGGGGCAGTCTCTGTGCATATGCTGTTCATGCGGTTCCCGATCGACGTCATCTTTTTGAACCGGGATAAAATCATCATCGACGTCGCAAGATTGAACCCATGGGTTGGTCACAGGCGCGTCAGAGGAGTTGCGTATTTTATAGAGATGAATGCAGGGACCATTGAGAGGTACGGACTTGTTTGCGGCAGCCGACTGGTCTTTGATGCGGACCGATGAGCATCACAGCGCTAGCAAATCTTTGCCCAGTTTCCGGATTATGCATCTTGGGAGGTCTATCGCAGATTCCACCTCATCGATGATGTATCCGTCGCCAGTCGCAACGATCGAACTGCAGTGCTTCAGATCGAAATCGACGCGTCTTGATGTTCTTGCATCGCCTGAAAGCGAATATTCCGAGAGTAATCCGCGGATGTGCCGTGCAAGCAAGCCGCTCTTGCTGATCTGGGCATCAAAGAGAAAGGTGACCGAATCTGGCTCGTGTTCAGAGAGCATCTTAAGAATCTGCCTGCAAACGCCCCGGTCTGGATTTTTGTAGTTCCTGAAAACTCCCCTGATATCCCGTATGAACCCATCATCGCATAGAAACACGGGTTCCCCCAAGATCACACTCTCTGTTGCGATAATCACGTTATATCCATCGATCATGAGGTTCTTTCCCCTGATATCGGCGCAAAATATCTTTTTGCTGATGCGGGATGCTGCGATCTCAGGTTCGATCACAACCCGCATCAGTATATGCCGATCCTGATTCGCCAGTTGGTAATGGTCGCTTACGAACCGTATGACACCTGTGCGCGGGTAGCCTCTCGAGAGCAGGTGCCTGATATCGTCTGCTGCAAGACGCATCGCTGACTTGAGCGTCCGGACTGTCATGGTCGGTGATCGCTCGGTAGTTGGACGTTACAGGTTGCACAACCCGCCCAGCCCAATACTCGCTATCATTGCCGCAACTATGGCAAACAGCAACATTCCAAGTATCACCAGGATGATTATCGGTATGAATACCGCTATCGCAGATTTTCCCATTGTTAGGTCGTGAACAAAGGTTCCGCCAACGATATTGAGGTAGATCGCATAAAGCCCGATGATCCATCCGACGATCGGTATCCATGCGACCGCGGATATTGCTGATGCGTATGATGCCGTCCGAATCGTGCCCTCATAATTTCCGGACCCGCCAACAATCTTGAAACAGATGTGAAGTATCAGTCCACCGATGAATATCCCGATGATCCCGAATACCGGCGCAGCAATGACTGCCCCAAACAGGCTGCCAAACGTGATGAGAGCTGCCCCGATGCCAGCAATCAGGTAGTTTATGGCTGCGAACTTCAGCGGTTCTTCATACCCACCCGACGTCGGCATCTCCTTGTAGAAGTCGCCTGGTGTGGTTATTACCTTCTTCCATGTCTCGATGAATTCATCTATAAATTCGCTCATAGCTTGACCTCCCTTATGTTACGATACATTGATTCATGCTATATAAATCTTTGGTATACAATCTCATAGAATAAACCAGTCCGACCCCTGATTGGGCGGGCAGACTCCCCCACATGGTTGCCCGGAATCGTTTTATCCCAAGGTCACCAACTCCATCACTTTCTCCTACAGAAAATCATAAATGCAATCGGTCCCGAGAATGATCATAATGATTCGCGTCCATGATCTTGCAAAGAACTTTGGCAGAAGGACGGTGTTTGCCGGCATCGACTTTTCTGTCAAGAAAGGCGATTTTCTGACGATTGTCGGACCGAACGGGGCAGGGAAAACAACTCTTCTCAAGATTATGGCAACCCTTCTCAAAGCAACGAGTGGTGATGCTGAGATTGGCGGTTTTGATGTAAAAAACTCGCCGGAAAAGGTGAGAGGGATTATAGGAGTGATCTCACACAACACATACCTGTACAACGAACTGACCGCTTACGAAAACCTCAAATTCTTCGGAAAGATGTATGAAATCCCGGGAATCGATTCAAGAATTGCTGACGTCCTCAAACAAACCGATCTGTCATCTGAGAAGCACAGCCGTGTCGGCACATTTTCGAGAGGGATGAAACAGCGGCTCTCAATTGCGCGTGCGATCCTTCACCACCCATCCGTGCTGCTGCTTGATGAGCCGTACACCGGTCTGGACCAGCACGCGTCAGCCAGTCTTGAGGGCGTGCTAAGCTCGCTGACAGGATCGGGGATCACCACAGTCATGGTGTCGCATGACCTCCGTCGTGGTCTCCTGCTCTGCGATCATCTGCTGATCATGGCTGCCGGCGGTGTCGCATACCATGCGCCGGCATCGGAGATTGTAGATGCGGACGAGCTTCAGGTGGTGTACAGCAGGTGTATTGATGCAGTTACGGGTGAGTAGTGAGATTTGTGTGTACGTGTTTAGCTAACCATACGATCACACCGGTTTCCACAAGATTTCTGTGTTAATCTCGTGGTTTTTTCACATCAGCTAAACACATACTATTTGGGGCAATCCGTGGTGATCAGACGCCTGTCCAAAGCATTCGCGCAAAGTATTAATACCAGACAGATTGAAAAACGGTAATGTGAACGCTTTAAACGCCACACTTGTTATTTTGATGGTATACTGGCTCATCATCGCTATTTTAAATAAGCAAGGTGTTCTGGAGCGTTATAATATCACTGCTTTTGGACCCATCCTGATGATACGCACCAGACGCGGTCAACGTCTGCTATCGGTGCTGGCACGCCCGCGCAGGTTCTGGAAGCTCCTTGCAAACATTGGCATACCGGTTATGCTGGTCGGGATGTTTATCATGTTTTTGCTGGTGATTATGACCGATTATGCGATGTTGCAGTCAATATTTGACCGCACGATGCTACCCCCTGGAAAATACAATGCCCCACAGAATATTTTCTTAATTCCCGGGGTGAATGAGTACATCCCTCTTGTCTGGGGTGCAATCGGGCTTGCGGTCACTCTCGTGGTGCATGAACTTGCACATGCGGTTCTGTGCAGGGTTGAAGGCATCGATGTCAAATCCATGGGTCTGCTCACCATGATCGTCCCGATCGGTGGATTTGCAGAGCCTGACGAAGAGCAACTGTTCGGAAAGAAGAAATCTAATCGTCCTGACGTTGGATCTACAGGAATTGGGTCTGGCTACGATCGAGCTGTTTGCGATGTGCCGAAAGAACGCCCTGTCCGGGAGGGTGGGGTGCCAAGGCCCGCACGGATGAGAATACTTGCAGCAGGCGTTATGGTGAACTTTGTTGTTGCGGCAATTCTGTTTTTGCTTCTTTTTGGTCCGGTGCTTGGCGCTATAGCCCCGCTTAGTGATGTTACGATTGCATCAGTCAACGAAGACTCAGTCGCTGCGCAGGCTGGCATAAAAGAGAACATGGTGATCACGCAGGTTGATAGTACTACGATCCGGAGTGCGCACGACTTCTATAGCTATATGACTACCAGATCGCAGGATGTTCCGCTGACCCTGCATGCGCAGGAGCAGCAGACGCGTGAAATCTTTGTGCTTGCGGCTGACGACGTGGTTATGCAGAGCGGGGTCACGATCTGGGAGGTTGTCGAGGATTCTGTAGCATCAAAAGCGAACCTTACTGCAGATATGACCATCACACAGATCGACGACACCTCGATTTATAATAGCACTGATTTTATTGCATTCTTGAATACAACCGCCCCGAATCAGACAGTTGAGATGTTCTTCGCAGATGGCAATGCCACTTTTGTGGCGCTTGGTTCCTCACCTGACCGCAGTTGTGGGTATCTTGGTGTGGTCGCCACTACAAGCCTTGAATTCGCAGGCATGACGATCGGAGCATATCCTGCTGCAGCAACGCTCCACATACTGCAGGATATCCCCTCCATGATGGGTGGTATCGAGGGCTGGCTAATAATCTTCGCATTGCCGTTCATAGGGTTTGATGGTACCGGATTTGCCGGATTTAGCAGTACTATGCAGTTCTATGAGCCCATCGGGTGGGCGGCAGGGTACGGAGTTCTCGTCTTCTGGATCGCAAACGCGCTGATCTGGACGTTCTGGATCAACTTCTTTGCAGGGCTGTTCAACTGCCTGCCCGCGGTCCCGCTGGACGGGGGGCACATATTCAGGGACACGGTCCATCTGGTGACTGAGAGGGTGATCAGCGATCGCGACGCAGAGCGGTTATCACACGTTCTGGCAGCAGTGTTTGCCATGTTAGTCTTTGCTTCATTTGCGTTCATGATATTTGGTCCGTACATCGTAGATCGGTTCTAAACGATTTTCCACAACGATTTTTTTCACAAAAAAATCGAGTAAAAAACTGCCCTCCGGGTGGGGGAACGCGGTATATTTTCCGATTTTTTGGTTGAACGTCTGTAGTAAAAATTAGGTAGTGTGCCAATATACGATAGTTTATCATAGTATGCAATACAATTGTGGTCATCTTAAAAACACTCGCAAAAAGCTAAAAATATAATCAACTACAGATAAATTATGATAGACGTGGATTGTTAACTTTAGAATCACAGCGTTTACTTTTGTGCGCATCTGCGGATATTTGGTATCGGAAATAATTATCATGAAAACTTTTTGGAAAGACAATATTGTCATTAACTATCTCGGAGTGGTACACTACCAAAAATTAGCATCTGACCCGGAGGGCAGTTTTTGATCAAACTTTTGTGAAAAGTTTGCGGAATATGACAGGGGGATCATCGGACATACGCAAAAGAACACACCCAATCAGACCAAAAGTATGATCACCCGGGGGAACTATCAAAAACCATGACGCCATCAATCGACACCCCCCGAGTGCTCCTCGCCGCAGACCGA
>JAYEGZ010000199.1:0-8236 GCA_034659315.1 Methanobacteriota archaeon | reverse complement strand
CGAGATCGAAACGCCGACCATCGGAATCGAGCCTGTTTTCGTTGCATCCGGACATGTTCACGGGTTTTCCGACCCGATGATCGTCTGTTCCGGGTGCGATTCCGCATTCCGTGCAGATCACCTGATACAGGGAATCGTCGAGATACCGGACACGTTATCCGCACCGGAGATCAAGCAATTGATCGACGAACACGACATCAAATGCCCGCAATGTGGTGGAGTCGGAACGTTTGGCGAAGTCTTTGATTTCAATCTGATGTTCAAGACCACAATCGGACCTGGCACGCAACGGATGGGTTATCTCAGACCTGAGACCGCCCAGGGAATGTTCATCAACTTTGATCGGCTCTTCAGGTTCTACCGAGAAAAACTCCCATTTGGAGTTACGCAGATCGGAAAAGCATATCGAAACGAGATTTCCCCACGCCAGGGCGTAATCAGGCTCCGCGAATTCACACAGGCGGAGGCAGAGATTTTTATCAATCCGCGTGATAAAAGCCACCCCGGGTTCTCCACGATCAAAAACACAGTCATCCGGTTCTACCCTGCCTCCCGTCAGCAGAACGAGAGCGACAGCGAGGGCGATGGCGTCATCGAGCTGACTGTGGGTGATGCTGTGGACATAGGCATTGTCGCGCACGAGTTTCTCGCATACCACCTCGTTATGACAAACCTCTTTCTGACCCGGGCTGGCATCGATCCGGCACGGCTTCGGTTCAGGCAGCACCAGCCCGACGAGATGGCGCACTATGCGGTCGATTGCTGGGACGCTGAAGTCCTGACCGACCGGTTCGGATGGGTGGAGATCGTTGGAATCGCGGATCGCACAGACTACGACTTATCTTCACATGCAAATCATTCCCAGCACGATCTCTCTGCCGTTCTGGAGTACGACACACCAAAGCAGGTAGAACAAATCGTGGTAACACCGGACATGAGCCGGATCGGTCCTCTCTATAAGGATAAGGCTGGCAAGGTTCTTGCCGCACTCAAAAACCTGGAAGAAGATGACCTGCCCGGGGATGAGATCAGCATCACGGTCGATGGTGATGAGATCCTGATTCCTCGTGATGTGGTTGAGTATGAGACTGTAATCAAAGAGGTTCGCGGCGAGAACGTGATTCCACACGTAATTGAGCCGTCGTTTGGCATCGACCGCACCATCTATGCGGTGCTCGAGCACTCATTTGCAGAGGAGCTTGTGGGCAAAGAAACCCGCAATGTGCTTCGTCTGCCGCCGGAGGTTGCGCCGGTGCAGGTTGCAGTGCTCCCACTCCTCACACGGGAGGAATTGATCAATCCGGCGGTTGAAGTCGTCGGGATGCTCCGCAAAAGTGGAATTTTCGTGAGTTACGATGATGCCGGAACGATCGGGCGAAGATATCGTAGAAACGACGAGATCGGGACGCCTTTTTCGGTGACGATCGATTATGATACGCTGGATGATGATACCGTAACGATCCGTGACCGTGACAGCATGACACAGGTTAGAGTGCCGATTGGGGAGCTTGCAGAGAAGATCCCTGCGATGATGCGGAGTGGATTTTGATTCCCAATAAACCCTAAACCCTGACATACTCTCGAACCCTGCCATGACCGCGCCCCAATCCCACCAATCACCCAGATTCCATCTTGTTTCTGACTTTGCGCCAAAAGGCTCACAGCCAAAAGCAATCGAAAGCCTCGTTTCGGGACTTGTTTGCGGCAACCGGTTCCAGACCCTCCTCGGTGTCACAGGATCAGGAAAGACCTTTACGGTTGCAAACGTAATTGACAGGATCCAAAAGCCAACGCTCGTGATCGCACACAACAAGACACTGGCGGCTCAGCTCTACAATGAGTTTCGGGAGTTCTTCCCGGAAAATCGGGTTGAGTATTTCGTCTCTTACTATGATTATTACCAGCCTGAATCGTATCTCCCAAAGACCGACCAGTACATCGAGAAAGACGCCCAGATAAACCCGAAGATCGAGCAGATGCGCCTGTCCACCACCGCATCCCTGATGTCGCGCCCTGACGTGATCGTTGTCGCGTCAGTCTCCTGCATATATGGTCTCGGCAATCCTGAGAACTTCCTGAACATGGGATTTGACCTGTGCGTGCATGATCATGTCAGCCGAAACGAGATCCTCTTGCGTTTAATCGAGATCCAGTTCGAGCGAAACGATATCGAGCTGATGCACGGGCGTTTCCGGGTGAAAGGAGATACAATCGACATCATCCCTGCGTATTTCAACAATATCATCAGAATTGAGATGTTCGGGGACGAAATCGACCGGATCACGGAGATCGACCGGATCACAGGGAGGAAACTCGAAGAGATGGATTATTTCTATGTTTATCCTGCCCGCCATTTCGTGATCCCTGAAGATGAGAAGGCGCGTGCGATTGCGTCCATTCGGGAAGAACTTGAGTCTGTGCTCCCGTCCCTTGGACTGCTTGAATCCCACCGGATCAAACAGCGAACACTCTATGATATTGAGATGATTGAGGAGACTGGCACATGCAAGGGGATTGAGAACTATTCCCGCCACTTTGACCGGAGATCAGTTGGCGAAAAGCCGTACTGCCTGATTGATTATTTCCCGGATGATTTCCTGCTGGTGATCGACGAGAGTCACCAGATGATCCCGCAGATTCACGGGATGTACAAAGGTGACCACTCACGGAAGAAAACGCTTGTCGATTACGGGTTTCGGCTTCCGTCCGCCCTTGACAACCGCCCGCTCCGGTTCGAGGAGTTTGAAGATTATATGCGAAACGTCGTCTTTGTCTCAGCAACACCGGGAGCTTATGAAATTGGGGAGTCGGGGCAGGTTGTGGAGCAGATCATCCGCCCGACTGGTCTTGTCGATCCGGTTGTTGAGGTGCGCCCGATCGACGGACAGATTGAGGATGTGCTCTCCGAGATCCAAAAGACGATCAAGAGAGGAGACCGGATCCTGATCACCACGCTCACAAAGCGGCTTGCAGAAGAGTTGACCGAATATCTGGCAGGAAAGGGCGTCGGGACGCGGTATCTCCATTCAGACATCAAGACCATCGAGCGAACCGAGATTATCCGCCAGCTCAGGCTCGGCAGATTCGATGTGCTGGTTGGCATCAATCTCCTGCGAGAAGGGCTTGATATTCCGGAAGTCGGTTTTATCGGCATCCTTGATGCGGACAAGGAAGGATTCTTAAGGGACGCAAGAAGCCTTATCCAGACGATCGGAAGAGCGTCCAGGAACGCGAAGGCGATGGTTGTGCTCTATGCGGACAAGATGACTGATTCGATCAAGAAAGCCCTCTCTGAGACCGAGCGGCGGCGGAATCTGCAGATCGCATATAACAGAAAACACAATATCATCCCCCAGACGATCAAAAAGCCGGTTCGGGAGAAGGAGGTGGACTTAACTGACACAAAACACCTGCCAAAGTCAGAGATCCCGAATCTCATCATCGAACTGGAGGCAGAGATGCAGGCGGCTGCTGATGCACTGGATTTTGAGCGGGCGATTAAGTTACGGGATGTGGTGAAGAAGTTGAGGGTGCAGGCGGCGAGGTGAAAGTTATTTTTAAGTGTCATGGCAGTTACTGATCACATTTTGGTATGTGTTTATGCTTCACACCGGCACATGCCCGAGCTTTTCATCGGTTGCGTATTCATGATTCATCCTCGAGCCTCTGAGAGCACCGCATCAGAATCGATGAGATACCGTTGAACAGTACTGGAGGTATCCCTGTAATATATGTGGGTCAAGAACCAGCCGCCTGCGGTTAATATTATGACGCCTGTGAATGACAGTACGGTTGAGGGCAATGTGAACGTGACCGCGTAAGCTGGGTCGTCTCCGAAACGCTATCTGCCCGGCGTCTCCAACGTGACCCGCGTCACTCCCCCACAACATGAGTCTTGATCAGATTGGTAGTCCCGGCAGAGAAGATGGGCACGCCTGCTGTTAGTACCACCCGGTCACCTACGTTCACGGACCCGGCATACACCGCAGACCGTATCGATGCCACAACCATCTCATCGGTGTTTCCGGTCACCAGCGGGATCATCTGCGGGACAACGCCCCATATAAGCGAAAGTCTGCGGAATGTCCCATCGTCAGGCGTCACAGCGATGATCGGCGTCTTGGGACGGTACATCGAGACGATTTTTGCCGTGCTTCCCGAGTATGTGGTAGTGATGATCGCTGTAGCATCCAGATCCTGCGCAAGCTGGCACACGGCATGGCCGATGCCCTGCGCGACCGAGAGCGATGCCATTTTTACACGTTTGTGCACGCCACCTCCTAATGACGTGGGTTCGGTAATCTTTGCGATTTTATCCATCATATCAAAGCTCTCGATTGGATATTTTCCAGATGCGGTCTCGCCTGAGAGCATAATCGCATCAGTCCCGTCCAGTATGGCGTTCGCAACATCTGTTGTCTCAGCACGGGTCGGGATCGCCTCATGGATCATCGACTCGAGCATCTGGGTGGCGGTGATCACGGGTTTTCCTGCCAGATTGGCCGCCCTGATAAGTTTCTTCTGCGTAACCGGGACCTCTTCGATCGGGATCTCGACTCCAAGATCGCCTCTTGCTACCATAATCCCATCCGATGCCTCAAGAATCTCTGAAAAATTATCAAGTCCCTTTTTAGTCTCGATTTTGGAAATAATTGGGATATCCGCATCATGTTCCTGGAGTGTCTGCTTGAGATCCAGAATATCGGATGCCGCCCTGACAAACGAAACCGCGATGTAATCGACTCCATGCTCTATGCCAAACAAAATGTCCTCAACATCCTTCTCAGTGACACTCGGCGTCGAGAAATCCGCATCCGGGACACATACGCCTCTTCGATCACGGATCACGCCCCCGACAACGATTCTTGTCTCAACATATCCACTGCCGGTTTTTAGAATCGACAGCCGGATCAGACCGTCGTCGACCAGAATCATTTGACCTTCCGAGACTTCCTGATCAAAGAACGGATAGTTCACAGCGATCATCTGCCGGGTCCCACTGCCATTGCTCGTAGAATCGGCAGAATCTATGCTTTCCGGGTCTGTGCAGATTGTCAGGTCATCGCCGGCATGTAAGACCATATCTCCACCACCCGGATTTCCGGTCCTGATCTTTGGACCCTGGATATCCATCATGATGGCGGTAGGGGTTTTATTTTCATCTGCCAGCTCTCGTATCATCCGTATCCGGTCTCTGTGCCACTCATGTGTACCATGTGACATATTGAGCCGGACTACATCCACCCCATGACTGATTAACCGGTTAAGGGCATCACGCGACTCGGTCGCAGGACCGATTGTACATACAATCTTTGTTCTTCGTCTATTCATATTTCCCACGTATGATTCTTTGTACATCTTCTGATATATGGTTTGGTGTCTATGGAACTGTGTGGCAAAGCACGGAATCGATTGAGGTAGTGGTAAATCCGGGTTAACTCATGCTCTCAAAAGTGCCCGATGCCACAGACCCGGCAGCGGCGTAAAGCCGGGAGCACCTACGTAAGTATTACAACGCCCGCACACCGATTATAAGTCATGGTCGAGTCCCAGATATCCCCACTCATCGCATTTGTCGCGGGAATTGCAAGTGTGCTGTCGCCTTGCGTGCTCCCGCTGCTGCCTGCAATCATGGCATACTCTGTCGAAACTGGAAAACTGCGACCCATAGCGATTGTATCCGGGTTATGCATCTCTTTTACGACGATGGGTGTGATAACGTCCGCATTCGGATCGATTGTCTATAAATACCTCATATATATGGAAACCATCGCCGAAATTACCATTATCTTGCTTGGACTGGTCATGATATTAGATCTCCCGATCTTCGATAGATTTGGGACGCTTGCGCCGAAGAATATGCCCCGCGATGGTTTGTTAGGTGGTCTGCTGCTTGGAATGTCGCTTGGCATCATCTGGATCCCGTGCGTCGGTCCGATACTCGGCGGCATCCTGACAATGGCTGCGCTCGAAGGCAACGTCCTGTACGGGGGGCTACTGCTCTTTATCTACTCACTCGGGCTCGGCATCCCGATGCTCGGGATAGCTTACCTTGCCAGCGCATCGACCGGACGCGTCAGGGCGATATCGAAGCACAGCAGGCTTATCAGAAAGATTGCGGGGTGCGTGTTGATCTTGTTTGGGATCGGGATGTGGATGGGGCTAATATGATGGGGGTACGTTGAATGGCGCATTATGTGGTGTGGGGGGAGTGAACTGGGTGTAAAATGGATAGCCACTTTTGTTATCCTCGTTCTGCTGGTTATAGTCGTGTTTCAGGTTGTAGTGGACCCCACCCGCGAGATACCTGATCCATACTACCAGTCCATCGGACCAGATATCACGAGCGAAGCAGAACTGCGACAGAGCCTCCCGCTACTTGAGGGTGAATACCAGGAGAACTATTTCGATTGCTCGGAGATGGCTGCGCTTATTGAGTGGTATCTCGAAGGGCGCGGCGTCGATACGAAGATCATCACCGGAGCGCATAACCAGCCACACAATGTCCTGGTTGGCGGGTTCAAATATAACAATAGCACTGGCGATCATGCGTGGGTCATATCAAACATATCAGGAAAGGTTTTTCTCATCGAGCCGACCATGGCACGCATCGTTCCGGAATCGCTTGAACAATACTACATTCCTGACGGCAGTTACCGCGACATCTATGATGTGGTGGACTCGAGCAGATGCGCCGACGAATACGACTGGTGGACTGTGGTGGAGATCAACTCTTCTCTGCCGTTTCCAACCCCGATCCGGTTACCTCCAGTATCCGGGCTTGAATCGGATCTTTTTGATCTGGTGAATCAAGAACGCGAGAAAGATGGATTTTCCACCCTGAAATGGAACGGTGAGATCGCAGGTGCTGCCCGGGCGCACAGCAATGATCTTGCCAGCGCAGGGGGCGATGACATGAAACACGCACCCGCAGATATATTGAAGGACAATGGTATCCATTATTTTGATATTACAGTCAGCCGCACGCTTTCGATGCCAGGTCCTGTCTATAACTATGAAGAGTTCCTGAAAAACTGCATCGGTGCATGGGATAGCAACGAAACAGGGCAGAAGACCACTAAACCTGAATTTGATGAGTCAGGAGTGGGCGCAGCGGTGGATCCGGATGGGACTATGTATTTCACTCAGGTCTCGATCCGGCGGATTCACTGTGGCTACAAGAACGCACCGTGCTGCACAGAGCAAGGTTATTATCCATGGTGCTATAAACCATGGGAATGCAATCGAGGAATATGCAAATAACGATGGCAAACAGGTAGATACTCATGGCGATCCGCGACATAAAACCGACAAGGTCCGAGCTCATAGAACTGAAAAAGAAGATCAAACTCGCAGAGGGCGGACATAAGCTGCTGAAGATGAAGCGTGACGGTCTGATCCTTGAGTTCTTTGAACTGCTCCACAAGGCGAAAGATGTCAGGTCCGAGCTCGATGCCGCTTATGCGGCTGCAAACGAGAAAATCGGGCTTGCAAAATCCGTTGAAGGTACGGTCTCAATAAAATCAACCGCATTTGCGCTCAAGGACATTCCAAACATCGAGCTTGAGAGCAAGAACGTGATGGGTGTGGTAGTTCCGAAGATTGAGTCCTCGCAGATACGGAAGAACCTGTGCAAACGTGGATACGGGATTATAGGGACGAGTTCGTGCCTTGATGAGGCTGTGGAGGCGCACGAGACTCTTGTTGAGAAGATCATCATTGCAGCGGAGATCGAGACTGCGATGAAGAAACTGCTTGAGGACATTGAACAGACCAAGCGAAGGGTCAACGCGCTCGAGTTTCGGGTGATACCTGAACTGACCGAGGCAGAGCGGTTCATAGAACTGCGTCTTGAAGAGATGGAGCGCGAAAACACGTTCAGGCTGAAAAGGATCAAGGCATGATCGATCTCGATAATCCGGAGCTTCGCGGGAAACTGATGCGGTGGGCATGGCTAATCTCGCTTGCCATGCTCGTGCTCGGATATGGCATCATATTCTGCAAGGTAACAGGGCGGTTTTAGAGAGCTTACAAGTAATAATATGCGGGGGAGCGTCGTCACAGATCTTGATGGTGTGGGGAATGGAGTTACGGCTCAATTTATAGCGGTGTGAAGTATAATCGGCTCTCCGATATTTCGGTAATGTCCTAATTTGAGATAGTTAATTGGAAATAGAAAAACTCGTGCCATGTCCACAAGTGATCCGTTAATCCTTCCAACATTGCGGGAGAAGTT
>JAYEGZ010000198.1:0-8289 GCA_034659315.1 Methanobacteriota archaeon | reverse complement strand
CCTTCACCCATCGCACCTCCGACAAGCCCTGAACAGAACCCCTGGATCAACGTTGCATGAAACATCAGAAGGATATACTTTTCAGCATCATACCCTGCAAGCATCTCCATGCCCTGACTGAGGTTCTCAGAGGCGTCGCCTGTCGGAACCATGCTCACGAAATGCGCGGCAAGCACGTACACGATGAACAGGAAGACAAAGAACGAGAGGTACACAATCATCACATACTCAGTCATATTGCCAAGCCGATCCTTCTTCAGGCGGTACGATGCCTCAGAATCGGCAGCCGCAATCTGGAGCACCTGCCTGATGTCGCTGACCGCTTCGTTCGCCTTTATGATCAGCGTGATCGTGCGGGATATCATTGCGGTTCTTACCCGCTCCTCAAAGCGTGTCATCGCAACAGACGTGGATGCGCCCCACTCAATATCCCGCCACATGCGCCTGATCTCGCTGTCGAGCACGCCGAGTTTGGACCGGAGAGACGCTTGGATAGAACTGGTCAGTGTGAGTCCTGCCTCGTTCATCGATGCAAGCCTTCTCAGGAACTCTGGCATCTCGCGCTCCATGTTCTTGATCCTCCGCACCCGCGACTCATAGAAGAACGTGAACGGGACAAGCAGGACAAACATCCCGAAAACTACCACGTCATCAAGCACACTAAGTGATGGAAACTCAAGCTGGGTGCCGGGCGCTGCACCGACTGCACCGGACAATGTAGCGATGATCGGCCCGATTGAGAGATATCCTTTCATGTAAATCGCTACTATGACATAGATGAGCGCTGCAGGCGCGGTTAGGTACAGCGCGTATGTGGGATTTTCAAAAAACGCTTTGACCGGGTTTTTGAAGAAATTCTTATACTTCTTGATCTTCTCAGCAGTTTCGAGCCTGGTGAATAGCGCATCTTCGACGACTTCCGCGGGTCCCACCCCAACGCCCTCAAAAACGTTTGACTTTTTTGTAGCGGCGGGGATGTGGTACGATTCCTCCCGCGAACCAGCCATGGTGCTCAGGAGAAGTACACACAGCAGGGTGGCTCCGGGGATCAGCCCGTAGATCAGTGCCTTTAGAAGGATAATCGAAGTGCTGTCGATCATCCCGACCACCACCAGTATCGTCATCATAAACAGCGGACCTGCAACAAAGACCGTGATGTAGCCCTCAGCGATCATGCCAAGTGTGTTTAAGTATTTCTCCTGGTCAGCCCCTGCCTGCTTATAATAGTAAGATGATTTGATCTTGAAATATTCGGTGAGACTGCCGCCGCTATCGATCACCATGACAAGCCCGTCAAGAAAATCCCTCATATTCCGTGATGGTGATCGCTCGCTCGCATCGTGCAGAGCCTTTATGATATCGATATTGAGATATTGGATATCCCGAACAACGTATCCGACATGATCCGCAACACCTCCGTAGACGTGTCGTTGTCCGGCAAGCGACTCAAGGATCTCGACTAATTCCAGACCACCGCGGGAGAGCGCATACATGTATGTGATTGCGGATGGCAGCGACCGATCGATGCTTGCCGCAATCTCGCCGCTCCGGAACGTCGGATAGTAACTGAACAGGTAGTAGGCGATTCCTCCGAATACTAATGGAACCGGAATTGTGAGCAGGAATACTTTAGCTCCAAAGAGCGTGTATAACGGGATGCAGATGAGAACGGACAAAAGCAACGCACCGACCGCGACCAGCAGCGAAACAACTGCCGATCTCGCGAGGTATTTGTCAACAGGTAACGGTATCCGTGCCTGCCTGAGTGCAGCTATAAGATCTGCATGAGAACTGCGTTTCTCTGCGAAATATGTGCCGAATTTCCGTATTGATGATATATATGTGTACAAACTCCTCGCCCCATGCAACATTGGTCGCTGATTATATTTATATGTTGGTGTCTCGCCCAGATGGCGTCCTGATTTTAGGGGCGGGTGGTTGGGACTATGATTCTCAAAATCCCCCACATGAGAACCTGCTCGGGCGCCCGGTTGGTAGAAACCACGAAATTTTACGAGATTAACACAGAAATTGTGTAGAATCTCGTGAAATCTCGTGGTTTTACATGCGGATATTCACACAATACTCGAGTACGTATGCAAATAATACTAAGATATTAAAACAAATGCACCGCAGATGCTTTAAAAACAATCCAGACACGCACGCCGCACAAAAGCCCCATATCCTCATACGATTGTTTTGTCAGCGCAACCACTATGGGAACACCCACATCAACCACTACTCTCACGATTGTGCCCATATTCTTAACCTCAGTAATCTCCCCCGGAAATGAGTTTCTCGCGCTCGTTTCGATCTCATTTTTCGAGATCAGTATGTCTTCGGGTCGGATCGAGATCGAGACGTCCCCGGATTTAAGCGAACTTGAGACCATCGATATTCCATCGGCGTGAACCAGAGCGATATCGTCATGGACAACCGACTTTCCACGAAACAAATTCTCAACACCAACAAAATCCGCAATGAACTCGGAATTGGGTCTTCTGAAGACCTCGTCAGGCGCACCCACCTGAATGATTCTGCCGCCGCACATCACAGCGATCCGATCCCCGAGCGCGAACGCCTCTCCGAAACTGTGCGTCACATGAATCGTTGTGGTCCCTGTGATCTCATGTATTCGCGCAAGTTCCGCTTGCAACCGTTCGGTTGTGCGAGAATCCAGTGCAGAGAGCGGCTCATCCAGCAGCAGCACCTTTGGCTCCGTCACAACCGCTCGAGCGATTGCGATTCTCTGCTTCTCCCCTCCGCTAAGTGTGCCCGGATACCGGCTCAACAGGTGTGAAATGCCAAGAAGCTCTGCGATTCCAGCTGTTTTCACAATGATTTCGCTTTTGGCGATCCTTTTCTGACGCAGCCCAAATCCAATGT
Source organism: Methanobacteriota archaeon (assembly GCA_034659315.1). Taxonomy (GTDB): domain Archaea; phylum Halobacteriota; class Methanosarcinia; order Methanosarcinales; family Methanogasteraceae; genus Methanogaster_D. Next base: position 5,403 of record JAYEGZ010000198.1, on the reverse strand, counting down.
TTCTTGCCACATTCAGGTGTGGAAAGAGCATATAATCCTGGTAGACCATGCTGATCTGCCGGTCCTTCGGCAGGATGTCGGTCACATCTGTCCCGTTTAGAAACACTCTGCCACTATCCGGGCGGTAGATGCCTGCAATCGTCTCGATTAAGATTGTCTTTCCTGCACCGGTGGGACCAAGTATGATGAAATATTCGCCTTCATCGATCTGCAGGGTCGCGTCATCCAGCTTGAATTCGCCAAGATTCTTGGATACATTCTCAATTCGTATCATGTTTAGCCGTGTTTAGTACAAGTGGGTGCTCCCGCCACGCTGTTCGAAGACATACAGAGATACAATAGATATGGCAATCAAGATGGTTGCAGCGGCTATTGCCAGTTCAAGATCCCCGCACGACATATTCAGATACAGCGATATCGGCAGGGTCTCGGTCTTCATCCGTGTTGCGCCGGCGAGCATCAGGGCTGCTCCGAACTCCCCGATACCTTTTGACCATGTTATAATCCCACCAGCCATAAGCCCGTTCTTTGACATGGGAAGCGTTGTCTGCAGGAATGCCTGTATCGGATTGCATCCAAGCGTCTGGGCAACGTGTTCGTACCTTGGACTGATCCCTTCAAACGTCGAACGCATGATCCGCAGCATAAACGAAATATTCACAGCGAACTGTGCGATTACGATCCCGAGCGGTGTCAATACGAAGTTCAGTCCAAAATTTTCAAGCCATGCTCCGAACGAGGTTGTGCCAAAGAGGATGAGGAGCCCCACTCCAGCCACAAGCGGAGGCAGCGCAAGCGGAAGATCCACTATTGTGTTTACGAGCGTCTTTCCGAAAAAATTGTAGCGTGCAAGCGCGTATGCTGCTGGTATCGAGACTGCGACACACATCAAGGTGGATATTGCGGATGTGATCAAGCTTAATTTTATCGCAAACCTGATTTCTTCGGACGCAATGCTTGTGAGTAAGTTCTGCGGGCTTGTATGTGTGACGATGCAGACAACCAGCGATAGGATGAACGCGGTCAGGAGTAGCGTAATTGAGATTGTGATGATCTTGAACGTCGACTCATTGATTGACATGTACTTATGAATCCCTCAAGCTCCGCGGGGTTTTATCCCCAATATCATCGATGTGCTGATCATCCACCCATCCACTCTGTATATCCGCCCTGTGATCAAACTGGTGTACGAAAGGCTTGATATCCAAAAGCGGCGTCCCATTCAGGATGTCAACATCGCAAATCTCCAGTATGTTGCCTCTGACATGCTCCAGTCTGACAATAGAGATTCCAATCGGATTCGGTCGTCTCGGATGCCTTATCGAGAAGATTCCCTTCTCTGTATCCTCCATAAATGGTTTTGAGATCAGGGAATAACCGTCTGCAAGATGAAAATGATATAGGAGGATCAGATGGGAAAATCCGCTGATGTCCTTGAGTCCATCCGCATATTCCAAAAATACCTCCACCTCGCCTCTCGCGCCGTCTGCGAAGACGCCCTGAATCGGCGTATCGTCCGGATCTGTGAACTGTGAATGAATGACTCCAATTGGGGTGTGTATTATATTAGTCATTGTTAATAGCCCTCGTACTTTTCATCGGGATATTTCGTGAAACCATGCTTCTCAAAGATTGCTTTGCCCTCGGAAGATGCAACAAAATCCACGAACTTCGTTGCAGTATCCTTCTGTTCGGAAGACGTAAGCGTGCCGATCGGGACGATCTTTATGATGTTCTGCCCAACAGGGATCGCAACAATCTCCATCTTATCACTGTAGACAACCAGATCCTCCCAAATTATCGATGCATCTGCCTGTTTCATGGACATGTATATAATAAGTTCGTTCACGGTCGCGCCGCGGGCGATTACGTTCTTATCTACAGCATCGTATATCCCGTTCTTCTCGAGGATCTTATTCCCGAGTTTGCCGATGGCTGCTGCCTTTGGGTCTCCGAGTATGACCGTAACTTCCGGTTCTGCAAGATCATCAAGAGAAGTTATATTAGCAGGATTTCCTCTCGGTACTGCGATAACAGGCACATGATATGCGATGAGTTGCTCGTAATCGGTGAGTCCCTTATCCTTTGCGCAATCGAAGTAATATGTCGCTCCGGGCATGTAGACATCCCCCTTCTGCGTGAGTTCCATCTGGGAGAGGAGCGTGTTTGAGCCGGCATAGTTGTAGTTTACAGAAACGCCGTGTTCTTCCTCGAATAGTGATCCGATCTCATCCATCGGCTTTCTCATCCCTGCGCCGCAATAGACAAGGAGCGACTCCGGTGTTTGTTCCTGCATATCGTCGATGCATCCGGGTGTGATTGTGCTGCAAAGCAGAATCATCGTTAGTATCATGAATGTCGATCTTTTTTTCATTGGGCATCATCACCATACGGTGAACATTCCATACAGTCAATGAAACTACTACAAAACATTATGGTCGAAAAAACGGTAAAGTCAAGTTAGAATGATTGACTCACGACCGCTTCAAGCCAATGGGAATCCCCAGCATAAGAGTGTGTGCTGTGGTTGACGTATGCTCAAAATGCATGGATAAATCCATCTATTCACCCTTATATTCCATGAAACCATCGATATGCCGCAGAACTCCGATGTGATACTTTTTTGCGACCCGCACCTCGCCTGTGCACAGAGTGCAGACCGCAAGCGGTGCATTGTGCCGGAGGCGCATCGCCGCACTTCCATCTTCGCGGTCACCCCCACCATCACAATTATCACAATCATCGCCAATCTCTGGCGCATGTATAATCGCTTTTCCAAGTTCGGATGCACCCTGCCCTGTGAGACCATTCGCCTCAATAATAATGCATTTTGGATTTGCCTCCATGACGCGCTCCCGAAACACCTCCCGCTCTGCCTGGGATACGATGTCCCCCTTTGTCGCAACGACCACGTCGGCAGTGGTCAGCAGAGGTCCAACCTTGATCGGCGTGTTCGGTCCGGCTGTGACATCGATCACACAGACCGCAAGGCACTGGTCCACATACGGGGCGCACCGCAGACACAAGCCCGCGGTCTCATTTAACAGTATATCCGCGTTCTGCTCCCGCGCCCATGACAACATCTCCCCGGTATTGTAAATCGCAAAGTGGTCAGGGCACATATCCTTGGACAGGGCGACCTGCACCGGCACGCCGAGCCGCTCGAATCTGGCGTCGTCATCGGTAAACAGGCAGTCTATCTTGATTACGGCAGGCATAACGTCATTCTGGCGGAGATATGCGATGGTGTGCAGAAGTATCGAGGTCTTGCCTGCACCAGGGGTTCCTGCAATGATTGCAAGTTTCATTTACAAGTCACTAAAAAACCTGATGCGATGTTGCGGTGTGTCGGCGCCGGGAATGCAAAAGCAACTCATATAGCCGACCGACGTAGCAGCGCACGTATCCGCGTCTTTAGCTCAAGCAGATCAAACGGCTTGGTCACGTAATCCTCGGCGCCGATCTCGATGCCGAGCACCTTATCCTTGATTTCACCCTTTGCACTGAGCATGATAATTGGGATGTGCCGTGTCAGCGGGTCTTCCTTCAGTTTCATGCAGACCTCGTAACCATTCACCTTCGGAAGCATTAGATCAAGGAGAATTAAGTCGGGCGTCTCTGCCGTGACCTTTTCGAGAGCTTCTGCGCCGTCTGCTGCCCCAATCACAGCGTAATTGTCCACCTCAAGCGCACGAGTAAGCGGGATCAAGGTGTCGGGTTCGTCGTCAACGACCAGTATCTTGGTTCTGGTGTCAGCAAGTCGGTCGAGTCGCTCCTTCACAGCCGCAGGTTCGATACCAAGTGTTTCTGCGATCGCTGTGCTTGATGCGTCTGCGTCCTGCTCCAGTATCGCAAGAATCTGTTTATCAATCTCATCGAGTTTCATCCGTATCACCTACACCGTTTTAGTGTATGTGTGTCTCGGTTGGGTAAAAGTGTTTGGCTCTTCGCTATTTTGAGCAAGTATACGGCACCTGCATATTATGGCACTACCATTTTTCGACTTAACCGGAAAAATTAAAAAGTCTCTTAAATACTGCCCAAAACTTTTATATCACCTCACCCACAAGTAGGCTTCTTGTATGGAGACTGATTTCATAAGCAAGCATAAGGATTCTGATACTTTTATCATCAAAAAATCCTCTTTTTTTGAGGCTCCCGTACATCTGAAAGGTAATCTGATCGTTGGCAGCAATTGTAATTTCTGGAGCGATCTTGCTGCCACTGGCTCTCTTCAGCTAGGGAAGGGTACCACGGTGAAAGGGTCGGTACGTGCCGCAAGTGCGATCATCGGCGCACATTCGGTGATTGCGGGCAGCGTAAAGATCGAACATGACTGCACGGTGCTTGATGGCGCCAGGATCGGCGGAGATATCGTAGCAGGTGGGAAGATCATGCTCCGACCGAATGTCAAAGCAGGAATCGTGGATGCGGTTGGCATCATTGAGCTTACGGGCAAGTCGGATGTTGCGGAACTGCGCGCCGGGGCAAAGATCATCGCAACAAAGCAACTCTGAAATCCCCCGGGTAACTGCACCGCAATCAATCATTTTATGCGATAACCACACCAATCATGACCTATGTTCAAAACCATCCTTGTGCTGGATATATTCGATGGCGTCGTTGTTCATGCGGTTCGCGGGATGCGTGAGCAATACCTCCCGATTGCAGGGGCAAGTTCGGTCTGCGAGACATCAGAGGCGGTAGAGATCGTGAGGGCGCTTAACCCTGATGAAGTGTATGCGGCTGACCTCAACCAGATTCGCGGACGCGCAGCCGGGGACAATTTCCAGATTATAAGAGACGTTTCCGGCTATTGCAGAACGATCCTCAGTTGCGGAGTCCGGTCGGCTGAAGATGCATTGCTCGGGCTTGCAATCGCAGACACAGTCACCATCGGAACCGAGAATTCCGATTTCAATGTTATCGGGCAGGCGTGTGAGACAGCTGCAGATGCGAGCCGGTTACATGTAAATATCGACCTGATGGATGGCAAAATCCTCACGAATACCGAAATATCACTCACCCCACTTGAGGCAGTCAATAAACTGAACGAGTACCCGATCAATCACCTGATCATCATCGACCTGACGAAGGTTGGCACAGAATCGGGCATCAACACCGGTTTTCTCGAAGAAGCGGTCGCAAGATCGGATCATCCGGTCATATTCGGAGGCGGCGTGCGGGATATGGACGATCTTGACTTGCTGCGTGATATCGGGATCGCTGGGGCGCTGGTTGCAACCGGCGTGCATAATCAGGCGATTCCGGTAGAGATGCTGCGGGGCTGATTGCAGCGCCGAACTTTGCCACCTTGTACCACCCACTCAAACAACCCCCTCCTGCACAGATCGACCGTCACCGTTCACCAAAAATCAGTAAGCGTTCTCTGAAACCTGCATT
>JAYEGZ010000197.1:0-1972 GCA_034659315.1 Methanobacteriota archaeon | reverse complement strand
GGTACGTGTTTAGTCAACCACAAGATTACATCGATTTCCACGAGAAAGTATGGGGAGGTAAGATATAAAATTCAAACATATCATCAATATCTTATATATACAACCATCTTCGGGTGTCAATCTCGTGGTTTTTCCACCTCGGCTAAACACATACTCTTCCGGCAGGTGCAGGTTACAGCACGACCGACTCCCCGGTCATCTCGGGGGGCTTTGGCAGTCCAAGCAGCTCAAGCATCGTTGGCGCGATATCAGCGAGTTTTCCGTCCCTAACCCCTGCCACCACCGGGTCAGTAATCAGTATCAACGGCACCGGATTTGTGGTGTGTGCGGTGTGCGGTGTCCCGTCCTCATCTGCCATCTCCTCGGCGTTGCCGTGGTCTGCCGTGATGATCGCAGACCCTGCCGACTTCCGTACCGCGTCGATGACTCTCCCGACGCAGAGATCAACCGTCTCCACAGCAGTCACAGCAGCCTCTAATATACCGGTGTGCCCGACCATGTCACAGTTCGCATAGTTCAGAATGATTACATCGTAGTCATGTGACCCGATTTTCTCGATCACCGCATCGGTGACCGCATGAGCACTCATCTCAGGCAACAGATCATACGTTGCCACCTTTGGAGATGGTATCAGGCAGCGGTCCTCATCAGGGTTTGGCACCTCAACGCCGCCGTTAAAGAAGAACGTGACGTGCGCATACTTCTCAGTCTCCGCGATGCGCAATTGCCGCATCCCGTGTTGTGATATAACCTCTCCGAGCGTGTTTGTGATCTCTTCTGGCGCGTACGCAACATCCGCACCGATCGTCGCAGCATATTCGGTCATGCACGCAAAATACAAGTTATCAAGCTTCTTGCGCTCGAAATTATCAAAATCCGGATCCACGAATGCGCGGGTGATCTCTCTGGCACGATCTGGTCTGAAGTTGAAGAATATGATGGAATCGCCGCCAGCAATCGGAGTGGATCCACTGACGACCGTGGGCAGCACGAACTCGTCATTCTCGCCGCGCTCATAGGCGTTCCGCACGGCGTCAGCCGCGCTCTCTGCGGATTCACCTTCGCCTGAAACAAGAGCGCGGTATGCCTTTTCCACCCGCTCCCAGCGGTTATCCCGGTCCATTGCATAGTATCTACCAGAAATAGTACCTATTCTGCATCCTTTGTATCCATCGACCGCATTTATGTATCTGAGTGCACTCCTCGGAGGAACGTCCCGCCCATCGAGGAATGCGTGCACCTCTGTTCTGACATTGTTCTCTGATACAAGTTCCATCAAGGCGAGAAGGTGCGTGATATGGCTATGCACACCGCCGTCCGAGACAAGCCCCATCAGATAGAGGCAGGAATCATTCGCCTTAGCGTGAACGATAGCCTTTCTGAAAACCGGATTTTCGAAGAACGTCTTATCTGATACCGCCTTACTTATGCGAGTTAAATCCTGATACACGACCCGTCCGGCACCGATATTCAGGTGCCCGACCTCAGAGTTCCCCATCTGCCCGGCTGGAAGCCCGACAGCCTCGCCCGACGCCTGCAGCGTGCAGGTCGGGTATTGTTTGCAAAGAGCGTCGAGATTTGGCGTCTTCGCTTGCGCGATTGCGTTTCCTTCACCTGATTCGCTCAGCCCGAACCCGTCAAGGATTATCAACATTAACATTTTGTACATCTCCCCCGTAATTTCTCGATGCAACATATATCCCGATGAGCGCGATCACAACCGCCCCCCCGATCGAGAACATAAGTTGCTGGATTCCATAATTCTGGTAAATTCCGGTAGTTGCGAGGATATATGCGCTCGCACCCCATAGCAGGAGTCCGGTGGCAATGACAAAGAATGGAAATGCCCCTGCCTTGCCGATGGGTCTTTCCTCGAGGTGCAGATCGATGATCTTCCCGAAACCAAGAAACAATCCAGCCGCCACATACCACCAGACCGAGGCTTGCATAAAGATTGTCGATAAGACGATAT
>JAYEGZ010000196.1:0-8487 GCA_034659315.1 Methanobacteriota archaeon | reverse complement strand
AAATGGAGTGCGCCGACCGGGAATCGAACCCGGACCTGGGGCTTGGAAGGCCCCAGTCATAGCCATTAGACCATCAGCGCTCTTCCGATATGTTGACCGCTCACGGATTTAATACTATCGGTCATGGCTCGTCCATCCGGCGCAACCACAACTCATCCGAACAAGCGATCAGGGATTTAATATGTACATAATTCTATAATTTAAGTTTTACTAAAACTTCTCTGAACTTGATACATCACCAGTGACTATATCCGAGTACTTTTTCGTGTGATCAATCGGGTCTATAAAACCCCCGCTGCCGGCATTTACAACATTGTTCGGAATATCCATACATGGGTGGTGGGTGTGACCATAGATCGAGAACTGTTCATGCCGTATTCCGAAAAGGTAGTGCCTGGTCTATGCTTCTGCAAGCTTTTCAACCGGTTCAATGACATTGGGTCTATACCGCGCTTAAGATATTTTGCGCTTGCAAGCTTAGAGCCACGTGGTTGAACTTGCAGATGGGGGTTGCGTAGTGATGGGGCAGTTGGTCAGATAAGAATGTCCCAAAGCCAAGATCAAACGATGTATTATAAGTTCACGAGGTTAATTTTAAGATAGGTCATGAAACTTACGAATGTTCAGGTTGAGATTTTAACGACGCTTATCAGCCTTTTCCGCAAGAAGGGGATTGCAGTGAAGGGCGATGAGCTTGCCGTTGTGATTAACCGTACTTCAGGTACCGTGAGGAATCATATGCAGGCGTTAAGGGCACTTGGGATGGTAGAGAGCGTGCCCGGGCCAAAAGGAGGATACCGCCCGACAAGCCAGACTTACGATGCCCTTAACCTCACCAATCTGCCAGGCAGGACCGAAACAAACATATATCGCAACGGTAAGCTTGTGAAGGACGTAACTGCATGTGAAATTTCGTTTACGACCGTCCAGGATCCAAAAACGTGCAATGGCCGGGTCAAGGTTCTGGGCAACATCCGTAAGTTCCATGACGGTGACATTATCAAGATCGGACCAACGCCAAACAACAAACTCGTGATCAGGGGAAAAGTCATCGGGCGGGATGATACGAGAAACGTCCTTGTTTATGAAATCTCGGAGGTTATCACCCTACCAAAGAGGCATATCAGGGAGTGGGTCAACAACAGCCGCGCTACGATCGATGTATGTACTACTGTGAAGGGGGCTGCGGACACTCTTCTAAAACAGGAGATCACCAGTGCTCCTGTGACTGATAATAATAATATCGTCGGCGTTGTGACATTGACTGATATTGTAAGAGCTTTGATCGCTGGATCCGTCAACCAGAAGGTGTGGAATATCATGTCGGGGGACGCGATCTCGATTGATGGCGATGCATCGATCTCCAGTGTTGCAAAACTCTTTGACCAGCACCAGGTCAACAACATCGTCGTGGTCGTAAATGGAAAACCGTATGGCATCGTATCAAAAAAAGATATACCCCGGGACCCAACAGCCATCGGCGAATCGATAATCGCACCCACGATGAGTGCTTGATATCGTGATGCACCCCAGATATTGGATTACCATGCTGCGTAGATGGGGCGTTCTTCCACATCTGCAACCATCACGTCACCGAGTTCGGAATGCAACAGAGTTCGCACTCGTCCTGCACCCCCGGCAATCAACTGGATGCGCGCTATCTGTGTTTCCCGCTCTTCATAGAGAATATTGTTTCCCTGAACCACACTGTGCATGATAATATCAAGCTGCTGCACTCTGGTGATGACTCCAGTTGTGCCGGTGGTGATATCGCTGTGGCTGGTTGATGACACGAAGACCGGATCGCCAACATTGATGTGCATCACGGAAACAAAGTTATGCGGACTTCTGATCTCAATGGTGCGCAGGATACGATTTTCCAGATCACGCATCGTGTTATTTGACAGTCCGGACAGTACAACACATTTCATTGTGAATCACCCATACATTGAGAGTGGATTTGGAGGTCCCACCTCAGGTTCTACAGTAGTTCTGATATCCTCTGCGAGTTTCTGCATCTCAATTTCAATCTGCCCTGCCTCCCTAACCAGTTTTTCGGTATCAATCGAGAGGTTGTACAGATCGTTTAAGACCTTGATCACGGCAACCGCAGCAAGCGGATCCGGATTTTGGCTGTGAGTACTTCCAAGCAGGCTGATCGCAGGAAAGTTACGTGAAGCACATTCAGTCACGATGCTGCCCGCAATTCCGGAGATCGTGCCCATCTGAAATATTTCAACAAATTTCCTGATGTTTTCAATCCCCTCATCCGTTGTCGCTGCACCAAACACAATATGCCCCTCATTCTCCAGGGGGATGCCGGCAACTGAGACGACCTCACGTGCATTGATTGATACTGCCCAGTCGATGAGCGATTTACTCACGACATACGCAATACTCGGGTGGATCGGGATATCTGAAACCACCACGATCAGCTCGTTCTTGGCGCTTTCATATATTCGCACCGGCATGTTCACCCGCCCATCAAGCAGCATCGCAACCGGTGGGAAGTACTTTGAATGGATCGTACCCAGATAGTCCATATCAAGTTCATGTATAATCTGTTGGGTTGCAATGCTCCCCACAAGTCCGACGCCGGGAAAGCCCTCTATGACTACGGGGTTGCGCGACTTGGGTGTTATTGCAATCACGTCCACTTCCAGGTCCGGTGCCATAATTGGAGTAGTTGGGGTACTTGTAGATAAAGATTATGATCGCCCGGGGGAGTTTTCAGACATACGTTTAATAGTAAACACATTCAGAAAGCACACTTCATCGGCGGGAATGCGCCCGCAGGGATGTGACTGCGAAAAAAAGCAGTTGAACCATAGAATAGGTGAATTTGTAAATGACAAGATCCTTTTACACATATATCAGAGATGCATGGAAGAATCCTGACAAGACCTACGTGCATGACCTCAGGTGGCAGCGGCTTCAGGAATGGCGCAATGACCGAAGCGTGGTTCGTGTCAGGAGACCGACGCGGCTTGACCGCGCACGTGCGCTTGGCTACAAGGCAAAACAAGGCATCATTATCGTTCGCGCGAAAGTGCGGCGCGGTGGCAGACGCAAATCAAGATACATACGCGGGCGGCGGACAAAACGCATGGGAATGCAAAAGATAACGCCGCGAAAGAGCATACAATGGATCGCCGAGGAGCGTGTAAGCCGAAAATACCCAAACATGCAGGTTTTAAACTCTTATTGGGTCGGAGAAGATGGAAAACACAAGTGGTACGAGGTTATACTGGTCGATCCGAACCATCCTGTGATTAAAAAAGATCCGCAACTGAAGTGGATATGCGATGTCCGCGGCAGGGCAGAACGCGGCTTAACAAGCGCAGGACGAAAAGGACGGGGTTTACGCACGCGTGGCAAAGGCACCGAGAAGACGCGACCAAGCATCGGGTCACATCTGGGTAAGCGAGGTAAATAGAAACGGTTTTTTCACAAAAAATCGAGTAAAAACTGCCCTTCGGGTGGGGCTGGCGATGTATTTTTCGTAGAGACGCCACAAGAATCCGGGTGAGAATCGAAGCTCTCTCCCGGATTTTCAAACGGTGCCCCCCGATTTAAGTACATATCCCTGCCCTTTCCGGATGCAGACGTTTTCTCGCCCACTTCACCGCTTCCACAGTTCCAACCTGCAGCAAAGCTTCGTGCTTTTCGGTTGCGAAAACTTAAAAACACATTGCACACCATTTTATTATATAATGTGGGTGAGGATTATCCTCGTAGCAATTGTGCTGGTCATGACCTGCGCACCGGCAGCAGGCGATCGGTGCGAAGAGGATGTATGGATATGCCAGGGCGTATATGAGATCAATCTGAGCGAGCGCGTTATTATCGACGATTACACTATAAAACTGCGAGATATTAGCAATAACAGCGCGATGCTGGTAATATACAAGAACAAGCAGTTCATCGACCAGTATTACATGTCAGAAGGTGACACCGAAACGTATTTCGATCGATTTCGGATAACGCTCAGCCAGCTTGAGAACGAGTCGGCGACGGTTACGCCCTACATGTACGGTATGGAGCGGCTGTGGGCAAAGGCGGATACAGTCAACCTGTTTGTCGGCGAGAATTACACCACTGGCGATTATCAGGTCCATGTCACAAGTGTTACCGACAAATCCGTGAATCTGAGCATCGATAATGGTGGTATCCATCTCGCTTCGGATATGTTTGATGTCGGGGACTCATGCATATATGATGGGGCGCTGAAGGTGTGTGTCAGGTATGTGCAGGACGATTACTGTATACTTGAGACATACCATCCATTAATACCATCTCTGGACATAGATATCGACGTAAACGACCTGTATCATCCGGACCAGATGATTGAGTGTGATATAACCATCCAGAATGGCGGTGTTCCGGTCAGGGACGTTTTTCTCGACGTGCAGGTTAGCATTAAGCCTAATACTGACAGTGATGTGGTTTTTAACGAGACGTTCCGGGAAAGTTTCTCGATATGGTATCAGGCGATCCACGCGAGTGGTGTCTGCAATCAGACTATGTATCCGCCGGCACTGCCGTACTCATCCAACATCTCGATTGTTGCAAGTGTAAGCGGATATATATGGAACGGTGAGAGTTATTCGACCAATTATACCAGAGAAATCAGGATAACCCCATATATTCTCGCTTGGAAATTGGTCACGCCAGAGGAACTGACTGTACCCGAATCTACAACAGTCACAATCACCGTCAGGAATCTCAGGGACAATGGCACAGATATCGAACTCACCGATACAGTCCCTGACGGGTTTGTGATCGAAAATGAAAACGGTAATACAAGCGATGTTAGAATTGATCCTACAGTCGGGTGGGTTTTTCGGCTGGAGCCGCACAGTTTCATGAACGTTACCTATCAGGTGGCTGCAAGGAAAGTCGGGACATTTGAGGTTCCTGCGTGCATGGCAGCGTACGAGGGGTACGCCGTATCCTCGCATCATGGCAGCACCATCACGGTGCATGGACCGGTGATCGCGGCAGAGAAGGTCTTGGTTGCGACGCTTGATGAGCACACCCGACAAGTAGTAGTCCGCATCGAGAACGGGGGCGACCGTGCAGCCGACATCGAATTTGTCGATGTGGTTCCACCCGGCATCGCAGTGATCGGCGGCGATACGGCTGGAAAAGCACGGGTCCTGCCAGATGAGTCGTACAATTATTCGTATATCATCCAGTTTGAGGATCTGAACTCGCTGCCGCCGGCGGTCGTCAGGTTCACGGATGATTACGGCACCAGTGGAACCGTGCGATCAAATTCGGTCGGCGGCACGGCAGATGCAGAGGGAGTGGATGATGTGGGAGGGGGTGGAGGCATTGGGGGCGTGGAAGGTATATGTGCGGACCGGACATCTGTGCCGGCAGATACCCAAACAGCGACAATCAGCCGCGGCGGGCTTGCCATGTTGCTAATACACATCTTTATATTGTTTGCCTGCATATTTTTAGTACCGATCGTGGTGGGATATCTGATGCTGCGAAATACGGAGTAAGGGGACGAGAACATGCTACTAATATCAATAATATTATATTTTCTGTACACTACGCTCGTGCTTATACTCCTTATCCGGCTCTCGTCGTTCATCGCAGCAATCTTGCTGCTCGGCATCCCTCTGGTTCTTGTTCTGGCACTCCCTGACCATTCGGTTGCTTTCCTGTCATATCAACAGGCGGTGTTTGGAGACGGACTGATACCGATCAACAACCTCCACATACTGCTATTCATCTGGTCAGCGCTAATCGCAGTCATTCTGTACACTGAATTCATCACATGGTATCTCGGACGCGTGGAAGGGGGGGATGCGGGTGCAGAGATTGCAAGAGCGGGCGCTCCTGCGGCAGATGACATGGCTGGCAGCGATGAACTTGCTGATACACCAGGGACTGGAGAGATGGAGTTGGGTCTGGATGATGCGTCCGGATTTCTTGACGAGCCGCTGATTGGTGATGAGGCTGGGTTTCCGGGAGATTTCGGGATGGATGAAGAGTCCGAACTGGGAGATTTTGACGGATTTCCCGGTTGAACGAGTGATTTCTTAAGCATGGCTTTTGTGTATCTTCGCGGCTCGAACATTCTGGAAATGACACTTTCAAGTCTTAGCCGGGTGCCATGAAACATTAAAAATACCATCACAACCAATGGGTGAAGCGATGGACAGATATGAATTGATCACACGGAACACCCAGGAGATCGTGACCATTGATGGTCTAAACGAACTGCTTGCATCTGATAAGACGCCAACTGCATACGCCGGCTACGAACCAAGCGGAAAGATACATCTCGGTCATGTCCTGACTGTAAACAAACTTATAGATCTTCAAAATTCCGGATTTAAGATAACAGTGCTGCTTGCAGACTTTCATGCATATTTAAACGGAAAAGGGACACTTGAAGAAGTGAGGGAACTTGCCGAGTACAATAAACGATGTTTTATCGCGCTCGGGCTTGACAAAGCGACGTTCGTATTCGGATCCGAGTTTCAGACCGACCGTACATACACTGTGAATGTGCTTAAACTGGCGCAGAGCACCACGCTGAACCGGGCGAGACGGAGCATGAGCGAGGTTGCCAGAAGTATCGAGCATCCGACAGTGTCCCAGATGATCTACCCGCTCATGCAAGCGGTCGACATCATGGCACTCGGGATCGACGTTGCCGTTGGTGGAATCGACCAGCGCAAGATCCACATGCTTGCACGCGAGGAACTGCCATCGCTTGGACATATCGCCCCAATATGCATACACACACCGATCCTGCTTGGTCTGGATGGTGAAAAGATGTCTTCGTCAAGCGACAATTACATTTCAGTGGATGATGACACAAAGGCGGTCGAAAAGAAGGTCAATCGCTCGTTTTGCCCGCAAGGTGTGGTCGATGACAATCCTGTGATCGAACTATATAGATATCACATCTTTCCGAGATTCCCTGAAATCGAGGTCAAACGACCCCAAAAATTCGGCGGCGATCTGCACTATGGCTCATACAGCGAGCTTGCCGATGACTTTGAGAATGAAAATCTACACCCGATGGATTTGAAGAAGACCGCTGCCGGATATATCAATTTATTGTTAGATCCGGTCAGAGAGACGCTGCGTTAGGTGGATCAAAGGCGATAGAATAGGTCAGGAAAGGTTGGAGGAATATTGATGTCTTTTACCGAGATCGGATGTGGCATATACCGGGATGGAAAGCGTCTCTCTACCAGGGACCAGAGTGTCAGCGCCAGCAAGGATGGGGAGTTTCGGACGTGGGATCCGCACCACAGCAAGCTTGCTGCGCTGATTCTGAAGGGTTTTATGCCACCGATCACAGAATCCTCGCTGGTGCTGTATCTTGGCGCGGCAGCCGGCAGCACCGCAAGCCACGTATCTGACATCGCGCGAAACGGACTCGTGTATGCGCTTGAATTCTCGCCAAGAGTGATGAAAAATCTCATTCTGGCGTGTGAGTCACGTCCGAACATGATACCGATCTTTGCGGATGCGAATCATCCTGGGAAGTATTCACACCTGATAGATAAGGTAGATGTCATCTATCAGGATATATCGCAACGTAATCAGGCAGAAATAGCTTTAAAAAACATGAGGTGTTTCTTGAAGGACGAAGGCTGCCTGATTTTCATGATTAAGGCGAGAAGCATCGATACGATTGCTAAAACGCGTGAGATATTTGGAAAAGAAGTTGAAAAACTGCAAGAAGGCGCTTCTGTGCTGGAAACGGTCAAACTTCCACAGTACAAAGACCATCTTGCTGTGATCGCAACAAAATTATAACTACGCAGGCAAGGGTGATTGGTCTCCCGGTTACGATTCTATGCTTTACGGCAAGAAAAACAACCGCGTATGGGTGCCGCGGGCGGATGTTTGCCGGGAATGCACCGTCCCGGTGATTCGCAGATGGGGGCAGCCGGTTATCTGTGATGCAACTTCTTGTCAACAAACGAGATTTCACGAGATTAACACAAGAGGATGGTGGTCATTCTCGTGAAAATCGGCGTAATCTTGTGGTTGACTAAACACGCACGATTCGGAGGACCACAAAGGATGTTAGGGTACGCAAAAGGGTGGGTAAAGAGAAAGATAACAACTCCCTGTGATCTTATGTGCTCTCTTTGATTTGATCTTCTGCCGCGACCCCGGGGATCATCCGAAAGACTCGGGGGAACGCGTGCGTACATGCGGGTAGCCAGAGAGTCGATTTTTGCGATTTTCGACATGCCACACACAGGTTGTATTTGCGTGATCACAATCCTTTCGAAATATCTGTTTTTTACGAAAGATTTTTCGATCCTGCCAGACCTCCACATATTTTCTGCTTTTGCGCCGACCCAGGCGAATCCTTTATATACGTCATTATGGTAATGAGATATTGTAGACAATCTCAAGGAGCGAGACAATGACAAAAATACTGCATGTGCAAACCGTGTTAACCGAAGACGACCTCGAAGCCCTCAAGGGAAAGACGGG
>JAYEGZ010000195.1:0-2023 GCA_034659315.1 Methanobacteriota archaeon | reverse complement strand
GGTCCAGGTCCCTGGTCTTGAGAAGTAGCTTCTCGATCCGTTCAAGCGCAGGTTCGCCGAGTTTCATCGGAGCAAGTTCCCTGTGCAGTTCTGCAAGAGCACAATCCGGGCATATCAGCTCGCCTCTTGACTGGATCGATCGTTTATCGATCAGATTGAACCGATTATCGAGCAGGCAGTACCGGCAGGCGGAAACAGGTTTGCATGAAAGCTGGTAGCCGCTTAGCATCTCCTGAAACTCATCTGCGGTCTTCCGGTCTCCTGATGCAAGCAGGATCTGATCAGCGTCCCTGAGCATCTCGACCGCTTCGGCTGGCTTTTTGAACTTGTTCCCGGACATGAATTTGAACGGGCGCATCCCTTTTGCGGTTTTTGCAAGCGTGAGCGTGTAGCAGGAGAGGGGCGTCTTCTGCATGTTGCTGATCTGCATGATCGTGAGCTTTGATCGCTGCGGGGTTGCGAGGACAGAGACAGATATACTCATTGCTGGTACATTTGCAGCAGGGTGCGTATTACATTTGCGGGGACTCTCGAGGGGCACATCAGGCAGCACAATTGATGTGTGATCATAGCTCTCTTGCGTTAGCTAAACTGGTAATATCCCCTCAGTAATTGGAGTGGACTGGCAACAAACTTTTTCCTGGTTGTCTTGCCACTGTCAGATTGCTCCAATCAATTTCAGTCCCCACTCAATCGCATGATTGCGTCAGCGAGATCACCGCTTGATTCGTTCAGTGCGTCGCGTGCCGCATCCTCGCTCACACCGGTCTGTTCGGCGACCAGTTCCACGTCATCGTCAGGTATCACCAGCTCTCGCACACGTTCCTGCTCGCGGGGCGTGCCTGTCAGCTGGTATGTCTTTGTGCCAGCAGCATCCATGATCGAGACCGCTGCATCATCAAAAACGATCTCGGTGTCAGCCGTCCGTATGATCACCTCTTCCACATCCTCGATATCTGTGACTGTGATGCCCATCTGCTTCATCATCTGCTTAACCTTGCGCGGGTTCATACCTTTTCCAAGTCCCGGAAACATATTTGTTCACCTCGTTATCGTCACTGTTAAATGGTTCGGATCTTCAAATACTGTGTCCTTTAATCTATATGACTCTTCTCTATGTGGATGCCGGTTCGCCGCCGGAAAGACTATACTTGCAGAAAAGACCAACATCTGACTGATGCAGATACACAGGTTCTCGCAATACTCAAATGCATACTTAATCAACGGAACCGTCTTGATCGATGCCGGAATTGATCCTGCGGTCATCGAGGGACACGATCCCGAACTGATTATACTCACGCACTGCCATTTCGATCATACCTGCGCCGCGCCCGCAATTGTGGAGATGGCCGGCGCTAAGATCGCAATTCATGAGGCGGACGCTGTGCTGCTTGGCGATGACCATGCGACCGCGGCAGTGATGTTCGGCGAACATGCTCCCGAGATAACGCCTGATTTACTGCTCCGCAGTGGGGAAACCCTTGAATTTGACGGTTTCGCTCTAAAAGTGATCCATACGCCAGGTCACACGCAAGGGGGCATCTGCCTGTACGAACCAGAGACGCGGAGTCTGTTTTCCGGAGATACCGTCTTTCCGGATGGTGGAATCGGGCGGTACGACCTCGGAGGCGACATTTCTGCCCTTGCACGCTCGATCGAACTGCTCACAAGCCTTGACGTGTCAGTGATGTACCCTGGGCATCTCGAGGTTACCTCTGCGGATGTGCCTGCCCAGATACGATTATCGCTGGATAGGGCGCGTATGCTTGTATAATGGATAGAAAGGAAAATCCCTGAGCAGGACAGGTTCATTCCAGCGTTATGTTTTTATTGGCATAAAAAGAGTGTACTTGCAAAGACAAAGTTATGGTGATTGATATGGCTAAACAACTTATCATTGGCATCTTGCTGGCATTGGTTCTTGCCGTCAGCGGATGCGTAGATACAGACGGCGGCAGTACTGTAGAAGTGATTAAAGAGGGCGACCATGTTCTGGTGGACTACACCGGAAGACTTGAAGATG
>JAYEGZ010000194.1:0-8511 GCA_034659315.1 Methanobacteriota archaeon | reverse complement strand
ACCCTCCCGCTGCAGCACACCCAGATGAGTGACCAATCGGTCTTTCCAGGCTTCGTCCTTGTGGCTGTAACTGATGAAGACGGTGGGCAGGGTCATGGCATCGCCTTTCATTTAATGAACCTCGGTTTATGAATTGTATAAAAATGTGGAATTATAGAAATACGATGAACATCCACTTTCTCGATCCCAAACATATTTCCGCTCATCATCACCTCAACCAATCACACAAACAAATCTCCTTAAATGTTCTTTAGCTTTTCTAAGCGTACTGTTATATAAATACCTTGATCCCACTTCCCGCAAACATCCCTGCGGCACAAATACCTATATCCCTTCTGCCCGGACATAAGACCACATAATGAAGATACGCGACCTCCCGCTTCCGCCAGACATCATCGACTTCTACGAAAAAACCGGCATCACCGAACTGTACCCGCCGCAGGCAGACGCAATCGAGAAGGGCTTGCTCGATAGAAAGAACATTCTTGCCGCGATACCGACCGCATCGGGAAAGACCCTGCTCGCAGAACTTGCGATGCTTTCGGCGATCGAATCCAGCGGAAAAGCTCTCTATATCGTGCCGCTGCGGGCGCTTGCGTCAGAGAAATACGAGCGGTTCAAGGAATTTGGCGATCTCGGGATCAAAGTGGGACTCTCGTCAGGCGACCTTGATTCAAGGGATGAGTATCTCGGCGACAACGACATCATCGTTGCGACGTCAGAGAAGGCGGACTCGCTCCTGCGAAACGAGACGCAGTGGATGCATGAACTTACCGCGGTGGTCATCGACGAGATCCACCTGCTCGATTCACCTGACCGCGGTCCGACGCTCGAGGTCACGATCGCACGGATGCGCCGCATCAATCCGGACATCCACATAATCGCGCTCTCAGCAACAGTCGGTAACGCGCAGGCAATTGCGGACTGGCTCGATGCCGAGTGTATATCATCAGAGTGGCGACCTGTTGACCTGCAGGAAGGTGTGCTTCTCGAGGGTACCATCCATTTCCTGGGTCGTAAAACCGAGTTGCCGCATGCCAGCTCCCGCCGCTCTGATCCTGTCAACGCGCTCGTCCTTGATACGCTGGAGCGCGGCGGGCAGTGCCTGATATTTGATAGCAGCCGCAGAAACGCTGCAAGCACGGCAGCACGGGTGAGTAAAGCGCTTGCGTCATGCACCCCGCACGCAGCACCACCCACATCCACATCACCACCACCCACATCACACACATCATACAAAACCCCGCATCTGGCTGAGCTTGCAGACACGGTCCGGGAGACTGATACTGACGCTGCACGAAAGCTTGCAAGCTGCATCGAGTGCGCCGCCGCATTCCACCACGCAGGCTTGCTTCCGGAGCACAGGAGAATTGTGGAGAACGGATTTCGGAATAACGAGATCAAAGTGATCGCATGTACTCCAACGCTCGCTTTCGGGCTTAATCTTCCGGCAAGACGGGTGATTATCAAGAGTTATCGTAGATACAACCCGAATTACGGGATGGAACCGATACCAATCCTCGAATACAAGCAGATGGCCGGAAGAGCCGGACGTCCACATCTGGATCCATCCGGCGAATGCGTACTGATAGCAAAATCGTATTCTGAACTCCAGAGTCTGTTTGAAGGTTACATAGAATCAGATCCGGAGCCGATCTACTCAAAACTTGGCACAGAGAGCGCGCTTCGTAGCCATATCCTCTCTGCCATCACCGGCAGGTTCGGCGCATCGCACGACGAACTGATGGATTTCCTGCAGCTGACGTTCTTTGCAGCGCAGCAGGAGACCTCACATCTACGCGGGGTCGTTGAGACTGTTCTTGACTTCCTCAGCAAGAATGAGATGATAACCATGTCCGGCGAGTCAATCGCACCAACCGCCCTTGGAAAACTGGTTTCGCGGCTGTATCTCGATCCTTATGGCGCGGCAATCATTGTGGACGGACTTCGCTTGCGCGAAGATGGTAGCGTCAGCGATCTTACGCTGCTGCACCTGATATGCAGGACGCCTGACCTCCGCAAACTATACCTCCGCAAGAAGGACTATGAATGGATTCCCGGTTTTGCATCCGATATGCACGATGAATTCACAGAAGTCCCGAGCGAGTTTGATTCGGGACGTGAGTGGTTTCTTGGCGAGGTAAAGACCGCTGCGATGCTCCTTGACTGGGTCGATGAAACGCCAGACAAGAATATCGAGACACGATTTGGCATCGGCGGCGGCGACATCCGGGGCATCGGCGATACAGCCCAGTGGATCGCGTATGCAACCGCACAGATTGCAGCTCACATTGAGAGCAAGCACGCAAAGAGGGCAAGAGAACTCACGGAGCGGCTGAAATACGGGATAAAGTCAGAACTCCTCCCGCTTGTCACCATCAGAGGCATCGGCAGGGCGCGTGCCAGAAAGCTGCACGAGGCAGGGTACACCACACCAGGAGCACTTGTCAATGCTGGCAAGACGAAGATCGGGAAAGTTATCGGGCAGAAGGTGGCAGAGAGCGCGATTAAGGACGTGGAATCAAGCGGCAGGGCGGGGTCGTCTGAATAGGCGTATGCTTTTATACTGTTTAAAAACATAAAAACATTAGATAACGGGAGACCTACATAATGAAACTCGAAACTCCACTGGTCGTATTGAACTTCAAAACCTACATAGAAGCCACAGGCAAAAATGCGGTCCGTATCGCTGAGATATGCAGGGATTTAAGCAGGGAAACGGGGATCTCGATCATTGCAGTTCCCCAACTTCCGGACATCCGTGCGGTGGCAGATACTGGCGTCCCGGTATTCTCGCAACACATCGATGGCTTTGATCCAGGCAGCCACACCGGTCACGCGCTTGCAGAGTCAGTGCGTGACGCAGGCGCCACCGGCACGCTGATCAACCATTCAGAGCACAGACTCACGCTTGCTGACATCGACGCCGCGATTGGTGCAGCACGCCGCACAAATCTCACGACGATTGTGTGCAGCAACAACGTCGCAACCACCAGAGCCGCTGCGGCGCTGGGACCGGATTTTGTCGCAGTCGAGCCGCCTGAATTAATCGGCAGCGGAATCCCGGTGTCAAGCGCTGATCCTGATGTCGTAACCGGTTCTGTGGACGCTGTTTCTGGAATTGATCCCGGTGTCCGGGTGTTGTGCGGTGCAGGCATATCAAAGGGCGAGGACATGCGAGCTGCGCTACAACTTGGTACGGTGGGCGTGCTGCTCGCATCAGGGATCATCCGAGCCTCCGATCCGAAAGCAGCGCTCATTGACCTGATAAGCGGGATTAAATAATTGGGTTGGCGCATCATCCGGTGTCAATTGTGTGGAAATCCAAGTAATCTTGTGGTTCCCACCACACGTTACCCTGAGCCGTGTACCATTCCCCACCATTTCACAGACAACTATGTCTACGAGGACACTACATCCCACGCAACAGACCATAGAACGTCCATAAGATCCAGATATCATGAAAATCCTCGTAACAACCGGAAGACTTGCACAAACAACAGTTGAAGCAGCCGTGCAGGATAACGCCGATGTGCTTGTCCTTGATATTGATATTGCAGCATTCATAACGCCGGGATTGCTGAGATCATCGCTTCCGGATGGGCGATACGACTTGATCCTCGTCCCGGGTCTTGTATCAAGTGATTTTACCGATCTTGAGGATGAATTTGGACTACTGATCCGACTTGGACCAAGGCACGCTTATGACCTGACATCGGTGCTTTCATGTGCAGGAGAACTCGAACTCTCGAAAACAATCCCTGCTGATGAATTTTTATCAAAGAAACTACGTAAAGACGCTCTTCTGCACATAAACGAGCACGAAAGAGATGCCACGCCTGCATTTGAGATATGCGGCAGAAAGATCGGTGGAAGTTCGGTGATGAAGGTGATGGCTGAGATCGCGGGCGCGACCGGGATGTCAGAAGAGAAATTGGTCGAGAAGATACGTGAATTCGAGGAGAAAGGTGCAGACATCATAGATATTGGTGCCACAATGGATGCCAGTATTGATGATGTCATAAAATCAGTTATAATCACAAAATCCACAACAAAACTCCCGGTGAGCATAGATACCTTAAATCCGGATCTCATTGTTGCAGGAATACAGTCAGGAGTGGATCTCGTACTGAGTTTGAACTCAGGAAACATCGATGCGGTGAAGGATGTAGTCTTGGAACACGGAACCGCGGTCGTGATAATTCCTGATCAGGGAGATCATGATTCACTGCACCGAAATATCGAATATGCGAAGGATCTTGGCATCGAGAAGATCGTTGCAGACCCGGTGCTCGATCCTGTCGGGCACGGAGTCGTTGAATCGATCTACCGGTATGGAGACTTCCGTAAAAAGGATGGAACAACCCCGCTCTTCTTTGGTGTCGGCAATGTCACCGAACTGATCGACGCTGATTCGGTGGGTGTGAATGCGCTTCTCACAGGAATTGGTGCCGAACTTGGTGCCGACATCCTGTTCACGCCCGAACATAGCGACAAGGCACGCGGGAGCATCGCAGAACTTGTTACCGCCGCACAGATGATGGTGCTCGCAAAAGAGCGCAGCAGCTCGCCAAAGGACCTTGGCATCGATCTCCTCATCCTGAAGGAGAAACGGTATCTCCCGGATGCAGAAATTCCTGAAGAATCGGTTCTTGCCAAACAAAAATCGGAATGGGCTCCTGATCCTGCTGGATGTCTCCGCATCGAGATCTCAAGAGCGCACGAGACGATCATCGTGACGCATAGGCAGGCAACGATCGTCGGAACCGATGTTTGCAGGATTATCACGACCGCAATCGATCTGGGGCTGATCTCGCAGATGGATCACGCAGGTTATCTCGGGCGTGAACTGACAAAAGCGAAGATTGCACTTGACCTTGGGTGGAACTATGTGCAGGATGAGCCGTTTGAAAAAAGCAGTCCCGGGTCGCCCGGGTTAGCAAAGCAGTAACCCGGATGATCGTTCCGATCGACGACCTGCGACACTACGTTGTTTGTACAGATATTCGGTAACTATTCCAGAGATCTCTAAATACCCATCCTTTACGCGCAAACGACCGACAGAAAGATGGATGTGTTGTTGGCAGGAGGCGTTGGTCGGATCCTCCGGTACTCTTTGAGGTTCTCTGGTAGTTCGTAGCGGGAAAAGGTGTCCAACAGCCGTCTGAGTCCTTTTTCGTAGATGCGGTAGGACATTTTTGTCCCGGCAGGCATTACCGTTGCCAGATGGTCAAAGATCACATCTTTCGGTTCTGCCTGGGCAGCCACCATGACCAGATCAACTGGCTCCTCGATTGGCAGCGTCAGATGGTTTCCTTTAATTATCTGGATCTGATCGGAAAGCCCGAGTCTCTCGATCACGCTTCGCGAAAGCTTTGCTCTGTCTGGCTCCTGCTCAATTCCGATCCCTTTTAGCCCGTGTTTTTGGCAGAGGACGATTAAGCTAAGTGGCAGCGGTCCGCTTCCGAGGAAGAGAACGGTATCGCCCGCTTTAAGCCCGGCTCCTCGAAACTCGGTTCTGGCAAGCTCTATATAATTGGAAAAGTATGCGAAGTCCTTGAGCGATTGCCACGGGTCACTGCTTCCCATTATGACGTTTGCCTGTTCGATCTCCAGTTCCGCGGTGTATTGACTTCTGAATCCGGTAATCGCGTCAAACGCGAGATTGAATCCGGAACTGGATAGAATTGCGTCCGCTGTCGTGTCGTCCACATCCAGCGCGATCACCTGGTCCAGTCTTTTAAAAATGGTCTTTGGGTGGTTTGATGGGTTGTAATGCCGCTCTTTGCGGTCAAAATCCATAACCTTTGAATAAATATCCATGATCTCTCCAGCGATCGTGCCTGCGCAGGAATCCGGAGAGGTGCCAAGACCGGGTATGATCTTTCCGTGTATATCTGAACCATGGATGAAAGCAGTCTGTCCGCCGGTGTAGAGTTTAGTTGTACATGTCATATTTATCACCATATAGATGTGAATAAAGCCTGATACTTAAAAGCTCCAATTCGCACGGGTTAATTTAAGATCAAAGTCCAATCATCACGCAAAATTTCTGACGATCCTTGGATATGTGGAATTGTGTATTATCTTTATCAGATTCGTAATATCCTGGCATCGTGGCAGCTTTGAAATGTCCGCCTCTTCAGGAACTGACGCATTCCCGCGCGTCGAGTCTCGCAAACGATTATTTCATATCGTCACATTAGGCGTGTGAAGTCGTGTTCAGGGCATTTTTCAACTCGAATAGAAAAAATTAAAAAGTCTCCTCTTTTACCCGAGTTTGAACGACTATCAATTCATTCAACAATTTGATTGTCAATAATATCTATAGCTGTTCTAATTTCTGTTATATGAATACAATATATTGCATCTTTCATATTTACATTCGTTTTTGGTATTCCATCTAACATTCCAAGCGTCTCTGGATGCCAGCGTCTCTGGATTTGGGCGAAGTGTCGGAGGCACGGAGCCAGATACACTCCGTTGTATGAAGTTGCATTCATCTTCAGTTTACCTAATACTCATGGGGAATACCTTTAATATGTAAACTGAGATGTTCATGACCTTCTATCTCTTCGATCCAACCATAGTTAGCATCTGATTTTACATCCAGATCTTTTATATATGGCTTGATATCAAGCACAGGGGTTCCATCGAACGCATCCAAACCCGATGTTAAAATCTCGTTACTTATGATGCTTTTTATGCGAACAATGCTAAGTCCAATATGATTTGGGCGATCAGGAGACCTGCTTGCAAACACGCCTACCTGTGCACCATCAGCCCAGGGAGGGGACACAATCATTGGCGGCTCTCCCTTCACATTATGTATATAGTAAATAACATAGATGTAGCGAAATCCGGCAAGTTGGTGGAGTCCCTTGGCATATTGGGGCTCAACTACTATACGGAAATCCCCATCGTCCGCCTCCACTGGCTGATACGGTGCATTATCAGTATATGGAGTTCGAATAACGCCTATCTGCTTCAGATCAAAACATACGATTCCTTCTGTTTGTTTAATTTCTTTTGACATTTTATGTCTCCTCTGTTTCGAGTATCTCTGAATAATAGTCTCTTCCATCTTATTATTTACTACTTCAATATGTACCTGTTCCATAAGCCACTTCTCCTGATTCATCCCCTAAATTAAAAGGCCTCAAAAACACTTCATAAACTTAATATGCCCAAAAGATAAAAGAGAAACTAGGTGTAGCACAGAGTGCCACGCAGGATTTGTTCATGAGCTTTCAAATATTATTGTACCCCGCCTGGATCGTGTCCCTGAAGTGATGGAGAAATAGATCGGAAAAAAGGACAATGGCATACAATGACGTCAAATAAAATGGATTTGTTGGAGAGATTGGAAAGAAGCACGGTCTTATGTGCAGAAGGCTATGTTTTCGAACTTGAAAGGAGAGGATACCTCAAAGCAGGAGCATTCGTGCCGGAAGTTGTTCTGGATCATCCCGAAGCTGTCAAGGAGCTTCACAGGGAGTTCTTGCGAGCAGGTTCTGAGGTCATGATGGCGCTTACATATTATGCCCACCGGGACAAACTCAGAGTGATCGGCAGGGAGAACGATCTGGAAAAATTGAACCGCCGGGCTCTAAGGCTTGCTAAAGAAGCTGCCGCTGAGGGAAATGCCCTTCTTGCAGGAAATATCTGCAATACCTGGGTGTACAGTCCGGAAAATCATGAAGAGACCTCTGAAATTGTACGGTCGATGTATCAAGAGCAGGTTGGCTGGGCTAAAGAGGAGGGTGCGGATTTCATCGTTGCGGAAACGATGGGATATCTTGGAGAGGCGCTGATAGCTCTGGATGTGATTAAATCAGCGGGGCTTCCGGCTGTGGTTACGCTTGCGGCATGTTGCGATACCACAAAGGATGGGTATTCGTGGGAGGCGGCGTGCCGTACACTGGAAGAGGGTGGAGCTGATGTTGTCGGGCTCAACTGCACAAGAGGACCGGCTACCATGATTCCGCTCCTCAAAAAGATACGAAAATCGGTTGAAGGGTATGTAGCGGCTTTACCAGTCCCTTATCGCACAACAACCCGGCAACCAATCTTCCAATCCCTGAAAGAGAATGGGCATGACTATGCATTCCCGCTGAATCTCGAGCATTTTTTATGCACAAGGAGCGAAATGGCAGATTTCGCCATTCAAGCGCAAAAGATTGGAATAAATTACATTGGCATCTGTTGCGGTGGAGCTCCACATCATGTGCGGTCGATGGCAGAGGCTCTGGGGAGAAGAGTGCCCGCAAGCAAATATTCTCCTGATATGTCCCGGCACAGTATGCTCGGGTCAGATGATGTCGTAAGAGAAGATCACAAACAGTTTCTTAAAGAGTGGGAAGCGGTCTCTGCCGTGACTGAGGACTGATCGAATATGGGTCACCCATTCTCGTAAACTTAGAGACCTATGAAACCAAACTCAATCTCCGATAACCTGCAAAGCCACATAGTTTCAAATGGGGATGTGTAATCCGCGGAGCCTTGAAATAG
>JAYEGZ010000193.1:0-2038 GCA_034659315.1 Methanobacteriota archaeon | reverse complement strand
TGTCGATAAACTCCTGCAATTCGATGATAGACCTGAACATGACCTCGCATAAAAGATTGAATCGTGTGTTTGTACGATATAGGGCGATGATCCGTTCATGATCCTTTAGCAGTTCATCCGCAACGCCCTGTAGGTTTGAATCATTAATCTCCATGCTTATGAACGCCTTAACACACTTCTCCGCTTCTTTACAATCAAGAAGTAAGACGAAACCTTCGATTACCTCATTTTTAGCCATCTCGGCAATTCTTCGTCTGACTGTTCCCTCACTCACACCGATCTTGTTTGCGATATCAACATTACTCATCCTCGCGTTATCGCTTAATATCCGGATGATCTTCATATCAATGTCATCGACTGCCAGTGTTTCGAGTAGACCCTCGCACGACTCCTTTCTCCAGCACCGAATTCCCTGATTGCGATGATCTTCCATAGTCAGCACTATGTCTTGACGGTATAAAAATATTGTGTAACGAAATCCGTCACGACATTACGAAATCTTTATATAGGGGTGTGAACAACGAAAAGACATAAGCATAGTATGCTACAAAATTCCACAAGGGGCAAGTATTATGGCAAACGAAGAATATAAATGGTTCCTGCGAGACGAGGTTGTCGACGCGGGATTGTGTACATTCTGCGGCGCATGTGCAGCGGTCTGTCCGAATGACCGAATCGAGTTTCGGGAAGACGGCCCTGCGCTTAAGGAAGAGTGTCCAAGAAACGGGCAGGGCGCGTGTAAGGACGTCTGCCAGCGCGTGGTCACCTTTGCATCAAAGATCGGTCCGAATATCTTTGGATTCAAAGCAAAACCACCAGCGCTGCTCGGACAGTACGAAACGCTTGTCGCGGCACGGGCAACCGATCCCGCTACACTGGAGGCTGGACAGGACGGCGGCGCGGTGACCGCTCTTCTCGCGTACTGCATGGACAATGGCTTGATTGACGGCGTGATCGCAACCGGTGACGCAGGCAAACCGAGTTCACGCGTCGTCAGGTCAAAGGAAGAACTGCTCGATTCTGCTGGCTCGAAATACTCCGCAATTCCGGTTCTCGGAGCGATCAAGGACGCGGGCGACATCACGAATGCCGCTGTGGTCGGGCTGCCATGCCACGTCTACGGGGTTCGGAAGACCCAGTTCTTCCCGGGCATGATGTCACACGGCTTTGAGGTCGGCGAGAACGGCGAGAAGATCAAGGTTCCGAATGTCGCTTACGTCATCGGCTTGTTCTGCACCGAGAACTTCAACTACGGAAAGCTGGGAACGTTTCTGAAAGAGGGCGGTGTGGACATAAACGAGGTCAGGAGAGCCACCATACACCTCGACGAACTGGTCGTGACAACCGATTCAGGCAGTTACGAGTTCGATCTCAATGATCTCTGGAATGCGGGCTGTGTTCAGGACGGCTGCGTGATATGTAGGGATGCAGTCTCCAAACTCTCTGATATATCGGCAGGGTTCATGGGCTCTGGCAAGGGCTGGACAACGCTCATGGGAAGGACGCAAAAAGGCATCGAGCTAATCAAAGCAGCAGAGGAAGCAGGATACATCGAGACAAAGCCTGATATCGATCTCCACAGAATCGAGGAGTTTGCGGGGCTTAAGATGCAGCGGTTCAAGTGGGAACTAAAGCGGCGGCTCGATGAGGGTAAGAAGGTCAAGTTCTACTGGGCATCAGACTACCCCGGTGTTATGGGTGAGACCAAGGGCACGTTCTTTGTGAAGATAAAGACTAACGCAGGACTCATCGGTGCAGATCAGCTTGCGAAAGCCGCTGAACTTGCTAAGAAGTACGGCGATGGGACGCTTGAGATGACAACACGACAGAGTGTTGAGATACAGGGCGTTCCCGGAGCGAGCGTGGACCAACTGATGGCAGATGTCTACGCAAACGGGCTTGCGACGATTGGCATGGGCTACGTCCTGGCATGTGTCGGGATGGACTACTGTACAGAGGGGCTTGTTGAGACCAAGAAACTCGCAGGAGAACTCACGATGGAGTTTGCTCAGCGACTGACCCCGCACAAGATGAAGAT
>JAYEGZ010000192.1:0-2060 GCA_034659315.1 Methanobacteriota archaeon | reverse complement strand
ACGCTCTCACTCAAGACGAAGCTGCACGTAAAAGCCGCAAGGAACATGGGCGCACCTACGATCTACATCATGCGCAGGCACATCATGCCTGAACTCTTTCCGCTGTATGCAATGGGTTTTGTCACCAAAGCCCGGACCGCGGTATTCATGGAAGCAGGGCTCTCGTTTCTCGGAATCTTCGATCCTGCTACAAAGAGTCTTGGAATCATGATGAGTTATGCGATGCGCTATCTGTATCTCGAGGATCCCAATATCTGGTTTAACTGGATGCTTCCGCCAGTTTTAGCACTTTCGCTGCTCATAATCTCGCTTGGGCTTATATCTTACGCGATAGAGGAGATATTCGACCCAAGACTCAGGAGGAATAATGTCACTCCAATTTAAGAATTTGACTGTGCAATACCGGGTGTCTGGCGCAACGGATAATCGCGTAACTGCGCTGGACAACATATCTATGAAAATAAAAGGAGGTGAGTGCGTCTCTGTGGTCGGTGAGTCAGGTTCCGGGAAATCCACGCTCACACTTGCAGCCATGAAACTCCTTGCACCCAATGCCGTGATGACCGGTGATATTCTGGTTGGCGGCACCGATATATCCGCTCTCTCCGATTCAGAGCTCGAGAAAATCCGATGGAACGAGATTTCTATCGTGTTTCAGAATTATGGGGATGTGTTAAACCCGGTTCATAGAATCATCGATCAGATCGCCGAACCACTGATCAAGAACGGAGAATCACGGCGTACCGCACTGGACAGGTCTGCAAAGATGCTTGATTACTTGAAGGTAAAGCCGGGCAGGGCGGAGCTTTATCCGCATCAGATCAGTGCAGGGGAGCGGCAGCGGGTTCTGATGGCGATGGCGCTGATTACAGACCCCGGCATCCTTGTGCTGGACGAACCGGTTGCGTCTGTTGATGTAATCACAAAATCACACCTTGCAGATGTGATAAGCGAACAGGTTGATTCCGAGAAGGCGGTGCTCATGATAACCCATGACCTCTCCTTTGCACCAGTCTGCTCTGATCGCTGCGAGGTGCTCTACTTCGGGCGCATTCTCGAATCGCTACCGTCTCATGAGCTTCTGGATACACCACGCCACCCATACACCCGTGCGCTTGTCAGATCGTTTCCGATGATGGAGCGCGCCAAAGACCTTGCAGGCGTAAGGGGAACTCCTCCGTCCCGGTCTTCTGAATTTAGCCAGCATCGCAATCACGGCTGCATCTTCCAGCCAAGGTGCACGCAATCGATCGATGTCTGCTCGCAGAAAGAGCCGCAGGCGGTGTCGAGGGGAGCTGCTGGTACCGAGGAGGCGGGGGGACATGTGGGGCATGTCGTTTGCCACCGCGGCGGCGTAGCGACCATGATATCGGTGAAAGACATCTCAAAGTCCTACAAGGACATCCGGGTCTTAAGCGACGTAGCTCTCACAATCGATGAGGGTGAGATCCTCGCGCTCGTTGGCGAGACCGGTTCAGGGAAGACCACGCTTGCATACCTGATCGCAGGCACGATCAAGCCGGACTGCGGGGAAATTATCTTTCGGGATAGGCAAGTTGCGGATATTAACCGGAAAAAGTTTTCAAAAACGGTTGGAATCGTTTACCAATCACCAAGGGACTCAATCAGCCACAGATTCACGATATCCGAGGCGATTGCAGAACCTCTGCACATACACGGGGAATTTGATGATAAATCTCCCGGAAGAATCAAGGATGCCCTGCGTGAGGTGCAACTGCCAGCGGATGAGTATTTTTTGCAGAAATATCCGCATGAATTAAGCGGAGGCGAGTTGCAACGGGTGGCTATAGCGCGTGCACTGATACTTGCGCCGGATATGCTCATTGCAGACGAATCAACGTCTTTTCTCGACCCGAGCGTTCAGGCAAAGGTTCTGAGACTCCTTCTTGACCTGCAGAACGAGCGTGGCATCTCCATGCTCTTTGTGACTCACGACATAGGAGTTGCACGCAAGGTGAGCGACCGAATCGCTGTGCTGCATGACGGTAAAATCGTTGAGAACGCGCCGGCGCACCGTGTTATCTCAAATCCTGTGCATC
>JAYEGZ010000191.1:0-8678 GCA_034659315.1 Methanobacteriota archaeon | reverse complement strand
GGGATTTTATCGGCAATCGGCGCGTTCTCGTGGTCGAGGAGACCGTTCCGGTGATCGAACGGCAGTTGCAGCCGCAGTCCCGTAAGATTCTTGGCAGGCAGTCAGGACATCTCCCGTACGGCGGGATCAGTGAGGTGGATATCCTATCTGCGATCGAAAATATCGGCAAAGACGAGATCACGCAGGATACAACTCCTGAGACTCTCGAAAGTCGCGGGTTCACGCGCAGCATCTGCAATGACTGCCCTTTTGTGCCGGCATACGAGGCGATAAGGAGTGTCAAGAAGGAGACTGGTGCGCTGATCGCCGGAGATATGGGCTGCTCGATACGAACAGCACCCACCGGGGTCGTGGATCTCGCTTATTCACTCGGCGGTGCGATAGGGATTGCAACCGGGTTGCCAGGAAAAGGTATCGCAGTCATAGGTGACTATGGGCTTGTGCATTCCGGATTGCAGGCGCTAATCGATGCAGAATCAAAGGGACGGGACGTTTTAGTGATCGTTCTGCAGAACATGGTCTCGGCGATGACCGGAGGGCAGGAGGTGCTCGATCCGGATGGGATCCTCCGTGCATGTTGCAGAGATGTTGTGACGATCGATGAGACTGCCGGGGGACCTGCAATCAAGCAACTGATAACAGAGAAACTTTGCGTGCGCGGGGTATCTGTGATCGTTGTCCGTGAAGCGTGCAAGAGATGTGAACGCCCCATTCAGGCGCATTCATAAGCCAGGATCACTCAATTGATGATACCATGTTTCGGGATGAGTTTCCTCTGAGATGGTGTCTACGGGTGTCGGCGGATTACCGATCTGATTTCGGCGTATGTGTTTAGATGCGGCAAAAACCCACAAGATTAACACAAGAAGATAATACTAGACATAAGACCTTGGTTAGTTTTATATTCTATATCTTATTTCTTCACACTTTCTCGTGAAATTGGTGTAATTGTGTGGTTAGCTAAACACGTACATTTCAGCAAATACCGCCGCGCCACGCTGTCCAACCCACAAGCATTCGTGAATTTCAAGAGCAAGGAGACGATGGAATGGTGCGATCTGTGATGTTGTGCCACACTTGCGCAGGCAGGGGTATGCGTAACTTTTTACCCAAAGCCCATGTCCGCGGTAACATTTAAGTCCAGAGAGCATGACGTTTTTAAAGACCCACGAGTCGCATACCAACACAAGAAATCCCGGGTACAGAACCATGCGAGAAAGAAATATATGGATGATACTTGCAATAGCATCACTTACATTATTTGCAATTCCATGGACGATCTCAATGTTTGCAGGGCAGCACACGTTCTATGATGTCTGCGAAATGAACTCAAAGTGCTCAAAGTGTCATGCTGACGTCTGGAGTCAACTGGACGGATCGCAGACCGTTATAGCGCACAAGAATGCGGCAAACAACAAAAATTATACGACTTATATGAGTGTTGGCGGAATCGAGTGCAACGGTTCGGTGATACATACGATGGATTATGCTGACGGGGTGCACGGTTCTGGCGACGTTGCGTATTTATGGGATCGCAACAGCGGCAAATGGGAAAAGGCTATCTGGGAGGGCGCATCGTTTAACCCAACCGGCGAACTGGAACTGGTGAGTCTCGACATCGATAGCAGTGGGTCAGTCAGCACCGATGAATTGTGCAACTTCTGCCATGACACCCTCCTCTTCGGGTTGTCAGGCACGCACACACAGAGAACGGTTCGCGTCTGCGATGATGACCGCTGTCACGGAAACCGGAATCACAACTACAATGACCCTGATTTCTTTGACGCGGGTTCAAAAGCAACCATTGTCGGCTCAGACCTGGGAGAATACGCACACGCTGCATTTTATCTCAGCGGATGCAACGAATCGTCGCCACACGCAGCAGGGTTGCCGTTTGGTCACGCCGCAGGAAACGCGGACGGCTCAGACATCTCCAAAGGATACTGGGCATGTCTCGGCTGCCATTCGGATGCAGGCGTGGCGATAACCTTTGAAGCAGCAGAGACATACGGACACGACGTAGACGAAGAAACGCCAACGAGATATCGATGACCGGAGGGATTTCTTGACTAAACATGCACACCCACATAGACTGCTGCCAAAACGCATCGCACACCCCATCACATACGCTTTTGTACGGTCGGCTACACCGGCAGCCGTGCTAATAGTCCTGGCGGCGGTGCTAACGGTCATGGGTGGAGACGTGTGTGCGCACCCACCTGCGATAAACCATTCCGGCGACTACACTGTGGTCATGACCTACGGGCAGACCCCGTACCAGCTCGGCTACCGCACAAACACCTCTGCCGGATGGGATTGGTGGGACGGGAAAGGCGCAAACCGCCAGAAGAACCTCGTGCTAGTGAACGTCTTTGAAAACGTCACCACCGATGGCAAGCCCTCACCGACGCACAAGACCGGGCTTTTCATCAATGTCGATGTTACGTATCCAACCGACAATTTTTCAACGAACATCACCACCATCGCACTCACAGAAGATAGCAAGCACCGGTATTACTATGGCACATTCTATTACCCGGATGATGCATACACCGGCGTTTACAATGTTAATTTCAAAAATACGATCGATTCAACCGACATAACCTTCGATACGAGTTTTACGACCACACTCTGGGGCTGTCAGGCAACAGGATGTCATGATGCATATAGCACGCAGACAAATCCATCCGAGAGATTCGTATCCCCCACAATACATCCAAACAAGATCACTTCAGGGCATCTCTTTTGCTGGGATGATGTGCCCGGAACCGATGATGAGAGACTCCTGAGATATCTCAGGACTGCCCACAGTATCAACTGGACGACGGGTGCAAAAATCCAAAAAATCGATGACGACAAGACCATCCGCGTCTTCAAAGGTGATGACGCAGCCAAGATAACGATTGATAAGAAGAACGAAGCGATCCTTGAATTCAGCGATGGTAGAACTGGAACTGAACTGAAGATCGAAAAGGAAAATAACAAGTTGTGGATATGCGCTCCGGGATTTCTGGAAAACGACTGCCAGACCATGTGCCACAGCCCTTATGCTGCTCAGTTCTTAACAGCAACCCCGGTACATCTGCATGAGATACAATACGGGCACCAGGGTGGATTTATCTGTGGGGAAAGTGGATGGGTGACTATATTAGATAATAAAGATTCCAAACGCGGCGAATGGGTGCTCTCGATGTACGCGGAATCAGATCTGGTCAGACCGAGAATCCAGACCCCGCTAACGGATCCTTCACATGTCTTCATCGCAAACTGCACCGACTGCCACACCGGTTTTATCCATGATGAAATGGGGGACGTGACACACGAAATCGCAGTCCCGTACACACTCAACGGGACTGACGCAGCCAATACAGGTGTCCATTCAGGCGTGGCATGTGATCTCTGCCACGGAGGTCTGGACTATCCACAAGTCCCGGCTGGTCAATACTCGCTGGACGGCGTGCTTGGCAACTATGCCCCGACATTCACGTCCTACCAGCGGGCAGATGCCACTTACGTCGTCAATGTGAGCGGCGGGGGGATTGATGTCTCAGTGACCTGCGATGACCCCTCGTACAATTTCACGCTCTCCCTGATAGGACCAATCGATAATGCGGCAGGCATTCAGGACCTGAATAAGAGCGACAATTGGCATGGCACTTACTATGTGCCAAGCGTGAACGGGAGCGCGTCGTTTGCCACCGGATCACGGATATACCGCCCAAAGAGTACCACACTCGCACAATACGCTCAGTTCGACGACGATCATGGTGTGCAGGACGGGACATGGATCGCACGGATATCCGGCTGGTCTCCAGGGCTTGCAAACTACACCATCACATCAATCGCCCCCAACCCGATTGCGTACAAGCCGGTCATTCATATCCCAACCGGTTGCAGCGAGTGCCACAACCAAAATCCACCACCGGGCTGCGAGGGCGCACGCACCAACCTTATAATACCGGACTGGGACACGCGAGGGATTGCCCACGCACATGCGGACGTGGATGCGGACAGTGAGTATGACGTTGCCTGTAGATCCTGCCACAACTCGCTGCACGAGATCGCGCTCCTGAGCTGCACCGACTGCCACACGGCAGTCTCCGGTGGACACAATATAATACCGCAGAACGTTTTAGGAGAATGTAGGGCGTGCCATTCTGAGCCGCATTATGAGCCGCGGAACGTCACAATGACAAACCTCTCTACAGAGACCAATCACAGCCATGTTATGTCAGCAGGTGAGATATATGGGTTTGTCGAGAATGTTTCAAAGCACCAGAAATGGATTGAGTTCAACCTGTCCGGGGGCGACAGGGGAGTTGAACTGATCATCGTCCGCCCGAATGCGGTCTCAAAGGATGGTATGAACATATCCGAGTATGTCGCCCGTTATAATTATGAATTACCAGGGAATGCCACCGATCAGGAACACGAAAACGACTACGCAATCGACTGGAACTTCAACCTGACTGACGAGATGATGAACCTGCGGTTCAATGAGTCGATGGTTCTTTCCGACGATCACAACCTCAGCCACAAGTATATATATGTGAAAGATCCCGAACCGGGATCGTGGTATGTTTATATCATAAGGCATGCATTTGGCGTGGGCGCTGCGGACACAGGCGTTACCGTCCTGACCAAACAGGATCTCAATCAAGCCGAATGCATCGTATGCCACAGTTCGACTGGTAATATCGGCGCAAACTTCGTTGTCGCGGATTTCAAAAAAGGCATTCATGCAAGGGTGAACAACGCGGAGGAGGATGTCCACCAGGCGTGCTGGGCATGTCATGGGGAGCAACATCCTATGAAGAAGCTGAATTGCAGCAACAACGACTGCCACACATTTGACCAGTCAAAACATGCAGAACCGATGATTTACGAGCATTTCAAGGATGCCGACATGCTTAGCAATCCGGAAGACTCCACCACAAGCAACATCAGCACCGCGGTTGGGTGCACTGCATGTCATGTCAACAGCGTTATAGAGACCACAGACCCGGTCGAGGGCGACATATACAAGGTATCCCATTACGGCTCAACCAATGAACTGATGGCATATCCGGACCATATCCTAACCGATTGTATCTATTGCCATGAGGATGAGGATAATGCAGAGGAATGGGGCGATGCAATAGATCCGACAGATCAAAAATCTGCGTTAATATGCGAGGATGAGGAAGTAACCCTGTATGCTGGAGATATCTGGGAACTCAGAAACGGATACCTGTTAAAGGTCGTGACTGTTAATATGT
Organism: Methanobacteriota archaeon; assembly: GCA_034659315.1. GTDB lineage: Archaea > Halobacteriota > Methanosarcinia > Methanosarcinales > Methanogasteraceae > Methanogaster_D. The sequence goes on along the minus strand of JAYEGZ010000191.1, from coordinate 3,420 downwards.
GGGGGGATAGCGCGCTTGTCCAGATCATCCGGGAAGGAGAAGTCCTTGATGAGCAGGTTGTAAGCGGGGATGAGCCGCTTGTGTATGAGGAGACGATCACGGAGGATAATAGCACTTTTGATCAGACCATCGTTTCGATGAACCTGACGGGGGTCCTGAGAGGCGTAAAGGGAGGGGTTGCAACGTTTGAGGGTAAAACAATCAGGCGAATACATCCTGAGACCACGAATGCGGCGTGCTATGCCTGCCACATGGAAGGGTATGCAAGAAATGACCGATACACCATCGTTGACCGGAAAGGGAACATAACGTATTACACAAGGATGCTTCTTGATTTTGACGATGAAGATGAGAGTTCAAAGACGCTTGGATCTGGCGAAGACTGGGATCTTGGAGAAGGGTTCGTTCTCACGGTAAAATATGTTGATATCAATGGAAATATCGCCATGCTCGAACTGAAAGAGAATGGCGTCGTGGTTGAGGATGATGTGGTGAATGCGGGCGAATTATTCGAATACGAGAAGGATATTTCACAGCTGAATGATGTGTGTGTGTTCAGGGCGAACGTGTCTGGAGTATTCAGGTCTTACGGTGATGACCTGGTCGTGCTCGATGATGTGCGGCTGATATCGCCGGACATATTAGAAGCGGACACAAGCGACCTCGAAGGTGATGATGATGATGGCGATCTCAGGGTGGACGGCTACAATGTGAGCTGGATTTCCGTTGGGGAAAATTTCGGAGGTGCTGAGCCGGATACGTTTCATGTGCCGCCGCTTGTGAATGGGGGCGACATCGTCTTTGCCAACTGCGTCCAGTGCCATGACCTTGGCACCGGCATGGATATCAAGCGCGTCGATGCGATCGAGTCGCAGCTCGGGGCACATGCCGGATTGAACGCAGACACATACGCATCAGATGATGCCTTGCAGACCAATCATATCGTAAGAGCGTGCTGGGCGTGTCACGGAATCGGTCTGGAACCTGACGTCCACCCGGATAAGACGCCAAAAGCCTGCGTGGACTGCCACGTACACGAAATACTCTTTGATGCGGTTGATATCTCCGGAGTGCCTCACGGCAAGGTTAAGAATTGCACAAGCTGCCATGGCGGGGCAGGTTATGACCCACATGTGATCACCGCATTTGGTGCGGTACCGCACATCGGCAATATCGAGCTATCGCCACAGTCCTGCTACGAAGGAGATCCGGTCGTGGTTAGTGCAGTCGCAGTTTCCGGGTGGATGCTTGAGGTGGTGGGCGCTGAGTATTTCATCGACTTTGCAGGATCGGATGGCACGGGAACCTTGATGATGCCGGTTGACGGCGCATTTGACAGCAACACCGAGGAGATTACAGCAACAATCGATACCACTGGACTCCTTGCAGGCAATCACACAGTCGTAGTCCATGCCATGGAATCGGAGGATACATGGGGCAGGGTGGCAACAGTTACGCTGCACATCAAGTCAGGCAAAAAACCGCTTATAGCAAGCTTGAGTTCATTCGTATCATCCGTGCCCCCATACTACTGGTACGCAAGTGTTGCGATAGGAATCCTGCTACTATTCTGGTTCACAAAATTCGCCGGATTGCGACCACGTAAGCAATCATGATTGCCGCAACCAGCCACGCGCTCCCAAATCCGGGCATTGCCATTGTTTTCAGGGAATTGATCTTCTGTTGAACCTCTCTTGCCCCCAAATTAATCTGTCGCAGGGTTGTTTCATTCCCTGCATCCTCGGAGTGGTTGGGTTCAGAGATTTTTTCGGCGCCACTTACGCGCACGCTCGCTGAATCGGTGGGTGTTACATCCTCTGGTCCGGGGATCGCTGTAACCGCTGAGACCTCTGTAGCCAATGTTGCTGGCATCGTCACCTTGTAGTTTCCGGTGTAGTTCATGATCCTTCCAGCGTAGACTGTTTCTTTGAATTTAACCACGGGTTCAGGGATATTCACATTGGGTGAGTTGATTCTCATGGCATAACTGATGCGTTCAGTCTCTTGCGATCTCATAAAAGTAAAACCGGTAAAATTCGTTCTGCCGCTGACATACGTTGTGTTTGTAGGCAACTGATCTGTCAGACTGATGTATGCGGGCAGGTCGCCGGTGTTTGTGACCTCGATTGTGACATTAACAGTCTCGCCGATCGATGGATCATGCTCAACTGTCTTCACAATCTCCATGAATGCGCCATGCACCACAGTTGAGGGACGATCGCTGCTGGCACCATGATTCACATCCACCCCCTGCATCTGACATGATACACTGGCGGCAGGGAGTGTGAAACTGCCGGGTATATCCGGAATCATGTGATAATAAAATGTCTTTTCTTCGTCGGGGTGTAAATCAAACGTCCAGTTCAAATCCCGGTAGTTTTCCACCACGAACTGATCAGGAACCTCGTCAATCAGCGTGATAGAACTGATTGCGTAGTTCTGGACGTTCTTTGCACTGAGGCTCACATACACAGTCTCGCCCCAGTAGATGTCAGGAGTCGCAAACTTCCGCACAAATAGCGGCGGCTTCAGTCCAACCGTTTTTGATCCGGTCGTGCAATATTCGACGCCGTCCTCGTCTTTACCGGTCAATGTGACCTGCATGTTCCCATTCGCAGACTGCGCCTGAAACCTGAGTTTGACCGTGACCGATCTTGAATCATCAGGATTGATCGTGCCGACGCGTCTGAGCTGCCCGCCGTCTGTCAGATATAGACCATCAAGGCTGATGTTCAGCACCCCATCACGCAGATCCCCGTCACCGTCGTTCTCGGCTGTGATCTCGGCTGTTACGGTATCATCATAAAGATATTCACTCTTGTCAAGCGAAATACTAAGTGTTAGGTCAGGCATCTTCCTATCTGCGACCCATGAGATGATCTTTGCCTTGGGATACCAGGGATATCTACCTATGGAGTCCAGATCGTCCTTATCGGTTGCATCAGTACATTCCAGCTGGATATTGTTGTTATCCCACACCTCACCCGCTGTAAGAAGGATCTCGACTACCTCGCCGGTCTCTTCCTCCGTATTATGCTTGATCTCGAGCGCAACCGACCCCATCCCATCAAAATCAGTGGCTTTGACTGTGAATGCGCCGACCGAGAACGCATCGCCCTTATCGAGGGTGTGGGTCTTCTTGCTCGTCCAGGTCACATCGTCGCACGAGACCGGGTGTGCAGCAAGCATGATCGCGCTTAGGAGTACAATAGTCACGATAGTATGTCGTATAGCAATCATTCAGTTGTCATTGCTTTTATGTGCATAAAATTTTTCCTGATTCGGGAGGTCATCACCATAGACAGACAGCCCCTGCTCTCCACAAAGTTTAAATAGGAAAAAGATCAACTATAGAGTATACACATCATGATTATTATCATAATGATGTATGCACTGGGCGAACTTGCCAACCATGCAATC
>JAYEGZ010000190.1:0-27505 GCA_034659315.1 Methanobacteriota archaeon | reverse complement strand
ACACTATATGGCAGATAATCTCGTAGGCGATGGTTCGGAACATGTACTATTGGACATCTCGGATCCCGCCAGTGTTACTGGAATTTTCGGATAGATTTTTTGTGCCCCAAATCTAGACTGGTCCCAAGATTTTACTGAAACTACTCAAGAAGGAGACAATTTATGCAAAAGAGTGGATATATCAACATGGGAGTTAAGAAAAAAACTGCCAAAAGTCTTCATTGATTTTTGGATAATCTTGATCATCATAAGTTTATATCTCCTTGTTACGAGCATTAACTTTGATGCCTCGTGGCTTTTAGCCCGGGGTCCGTGACTTCGGGAGACTGGCATGAGGTGCCTGTGAAGTTGGGTGGGTTGGGTGGTCAGTCTGTTTTATGAGGGCAGACTGATAGGCACAACACGTCATTGTCCGTTTCGCTTAAATTGTACACTTTACTCACAGCTTCGCCAATCCCAAAACGTTATACGTCTTCATCTTTATATGTTGGAAGGGCTTACAATATAATAGGAGGTAAAAATGGAGCGAAATCAATTACTTGAACGAATCGTAGTAAATCCTAAGATCATGGTGGGGAAACCAGTAATTAGAGGTACGAGGTTGACAACGCAGTACATTTTAAATTTGTTGGCTCATGGAGCGACCGTTGATAAAATTCTCCAGGAATATAGAGAATTGACAAAAGAAGATATCTTAGCCTGTTTGTTATATGCATCCGAGACGCTGGAAAACACAACATTTATGCCACTCGTCGAGGCGGTTTAGGCATGCGATTTCTTGTGGATGAATGCACAGGTCCTGCGGCTGTGGCTCAGCAGGCGAGTGGTGGCGCATGATGTGGATAGAGGTTGGTTCGGAGGTCTTCGAGGTTCCGGCAGATGCTGTTGCGATCGAGCGCGAGGTTGTTCTTGGCGGGAGAGCAGTGGATGTGCTTGAGGTGGATGTTGCGACGGTTTATCGAGCGTGAGAAGGAACTGAGACGCAATGATCTCATCCAATGACCGCTTAAAACCGCATCCCACTTAACATTTCGTATAAGATTAAAAAACCATGTCTCGATCTCTAACGAGTGCCCCCGATCGCCAGATGCACCAGACATGTAAGTTCACAACCCCCCGTCTTCGGAAAGTCCACAATCCATCACCACAATCCCTGCTTCTTGGATAGCTGCGATGACAATAAAACCCGCGAGTATCGAGATTCCAGCCATGCTTGCATCAACTGACATGCCAGGACTTCAATCGCAATACCCGGAACATCAGAATCGCCCGGAATTTCTGATGTGCCGAGCCGAACCACCGGAAATCATTAAAACCAATCCAAGTGTAATTATAGATAATGAATAACAGAATATCTGATCTCATCGATCCGGGAGACATGCTGCATCCTGCAGATCTGGCAAGGTATCCGGGGTTTTTCGGAGACGTGGTGTCATGAGTCGTGGTGAAACCGGATATACAGACCGCATCAACACGCACAATGTGATGCTTGCGTCGATTGTTCTCTTCAGTATACTATTCATGATCATGCTCATTGGAATGCTCATACCGCTGCTCAAACCAGGCGCAGTACTTGATGCAACATGGTTCAACGAACGAACCGCGCTTCCGACGCTTGTCCTGGCGATGATGCTTGGTGTGTGCCTTCTCGTCCCGGATGTTGCGATACCAAGGATCATTGGCATAGTTATCGCAGTGATTATGGCAACCGTGCTCTTTGTGGTCGCTTCCCCATTCGGAAATCTTCCGATCGATGCATCGATGCCGATACTCGTGTTTGCCCTGCTTGCAGTATTTTACAAGATATACCGGACCTATAAGTCAGGATCACGGTCGATGATTCGCAGAATAAGCCCGCATATCATCCATCTCGGCATCGTACTGATATTGATCGGCGTGGTCGTGAGTACAAACATAAGGATCGATGGATCTGAGGTGATCCAGGAAGGCACCATTGGCACGTACGCGGGGCAGCCTTATGCAGTCAAGGTCACAAAGATCGCAAGTCAGTATGAGGGCGCTCCTTACGGGGAATACCCGGGCTCATCGTATGTAACACAGGTCAATTTTGAGTTATATTCAGGCGACCGGCTGATCGACCGCGACGAGGTCAAATACATCACCGATTTCAAATGGGGGCAATCGTATGCCACGAATTATGTGTATCGGTCGCTCACTAAGGAAGTCTTTATCACCACAAAGATGACCGAAGGCAACCTCGCCAATCTGTACATGCGCACAGCGCCATGGATCACAGCAGTCTGGGGTGGCATCATAATAATGTCAGTCGGTATCGTTCTGCTCATGTACACTGCCGGACGAGAGCGGACAGCGCGGGATATGGGCAAAAAAGACGGTAAGGGCAAAGCTGGTAAAAACGGTAAAAGCAAAAACGGCAGAGGTAACATGGGCAAGGAGGACCTTGACCGGAAGTACGAGCGTCTGCTGCGCACCGAACTTGATATGATGAAGCAAGCAAGAAAATGAAGACGATCATCATCGGCGGCGGGTTAACGGGGCTTGCGGCGGCGTACAAGCTGCTCAAAAATGGGATTTCCGATGTGACAATCCTTGAAAAGGACATGGAGCCTGGTGGAATGGCTGCAAGTTATCATATCGGCAATTATCACATCGAAAAGTATTATCATCACATCTTTGAGAGCGACACGGAATTGATCAGCCTTATAACTGACATGGGGCTTGGAAAAGACCTGCAATGGCTCAAAGGCACCACAGGGTATCACATCAATGGAAAAATCTATCCTATGAACACGCCGCTTGAACTGCTGCGATCACCACTCTCGATCTTCGATCTGATGTGGCTTGCACGGATCGTTCTTACGATCAAATGGAAAAAAGATGTCTCCGGACTTGATGATGTGACCGCAAAGGAGTGGATCCTTGATAATGCGGGAAACTCGGTGTATGAACGGTTTTTTGAGCCGCTCCTGCGAAGCAAGTTCGGGAACAACCATGATCTGGTGTCGGCTGCATGGTTGTTTGGGCGCATCAGGATCAGGTCGAATCGTTCGGCAAGCGGAGAGCGGCTGGGGTATCTCCGGGGTGGATTTTACCGGTTTATAAAACGGCTGACCGACTCGATAATCGAGATGGGCGGCGAAGTCAGGACTGCTTGCGAGGTATCAGGGATTCATGTTGCAGGCGGAGCCGTATGCGGCGTGTATGTGGGCGCGGGTGAACATAGGAAGCCTGATTGTGGGTGCGATGGTGGTTGCGATTGTGATTGTAATTGTGATGTCGTGATCTCAACAGTCCCGCCACACACACTTTCCAGACTGGTTCGGACTGCGGTGGGCGCGGGCGATGGGGCTGGATCCGGGTTTCGGGGGATGCATGACGTACCTTACCAGGGTACAGCATGTGCGCTCTTTGGCATGGACAAACCACTGCTAAATAATATTTATTGGCTAAATATAAAATCGGATGTACCTTTTGGTGCGGTGGTCGAGCACACGAACTTTCTTCCGGTGGCAGACTATGGCAAGCATCTTGTGTACGTGACTGCCTACTTGCAGGACGCGGACGATCAAAGATGGCGGTGCACGGAACAGGAAGTCATTGATTCGTACTTAATCGGGCTTGAAAGGCTGTTTCCAGATTTTAGCAAAAGCAACGTTCGGTGGTGGCGGATTACACGAAACATCGATACGGCGCCCGTGTACCTGACCGGCTACGCACGAAACATCCCACCCTATTCGACCGATCTTACCGGGCTATATCTTGCAGGCATGTTCTCAGACGCCAATTATCCGGAACGGAGCATGAACGGCTCGATTCTGGCGGGATTTGAGTGCGCGGATGAGATTATGAGGAACCGGGGTCTTTTCGCGTGACTCCGGATCATGCTGACAAAACACCTGGGAACAACCGTTGGCAGATGCGCGATATGACCCCTTGATTTCAACTGGAGAATGGCAACCGGTAGCCACAGTCAACCGCTGCGCTTGCTGCATTGGTGCCACCTCACATTTAAGAGTTTGTGCGTGTTCAGCTAACCCCAAGATTACGCAGATTTCCACGCGATTATAATTGGGTGACTGGATATAAAATGCAAATTTTTCCACCTCAGCTAAACACCTACGAACCAATCCGGATATAAGTCCCCTAAAACCATTTCAATCTTCGAGCCACCTTCCAACGATGTCCTATACCGTTGTTGCATGATTTCAGTACTCGCCGTCCCACATAATCCCTCACAGCACCCAAACATCAACCTCCTCATCTACGAGCGTCTCTTCCTCTCCAATCGCAACAATTCCATCCGCATGCCCAATAGATGTAATCAGACCCGATCCCCTAAACGTGGGATATGCGACCCCGTCCACCAGTTTAACCGGAAGATAGCGGCGCATCCCGTACTCCGAGACTGCCGCCTCTGACAATCGTGCACGCCTTATAGCCCCTATCCTTGCAAACGGCAGATGCGCCATTCGCTGGATCAGTGGGGGCAGAAATACGTGTCCACAGACCAAACAGGATGTCACATTCCCTGGCATGCAGAGAATCGGTTTTTCATCTATCATGCCTGCAAGCATCGGCATGCCCGGACGCATTTTGACTCTGTGAAAGAGCACCCCCCCCAAGCTCCGAGACGACGATTGGCATGAGGTCTTTCTTCCCGGATGAGATGCCTCCGGACGTTATAATAATATCGCACTTCGCTGCCTCATTTATTTTCTGTTTTACGTGGTAAATCTCATCGGTTGTGGTTCCCATGAACACCGGTGAGCCGCCGGATTGTGCAACGATTGCCGAGAGCGTCATCGAGTTCACATCGTTGATCCTGGCGAGTTCGTCGCCTGTGGAAATGATCGCAACGGTGGGCATATCATATACTGGAACGTTTCGGATGCCCAGTGCCGCAAGGATTCCGATATTTCGGTCATTTACGATGCAACCCATCTTCAAAACAGTCTCTCCTTGCTTCATGTCACACCCTCTCTTTGAAATGTGCGGTTCCTTTCCGGGTTCGTAAACTATCACGTCATCGCCGATCTTTTCCGTATTTTCGACCGGGATAACGATATTTGCCCCACCAGGGATATTTGCACCGGTTGCAACCCATGAGCACTCACCATCCCCAAGGGTTACATCCAGGTCACCTCCCGCGTGCATCTCTCCAACCAGCTTAAACCTTCTGCCATCGAGATCTCGGTCCCTGATCGCATATCCATCCATATCCGACCGGTCAAAAGACGGGACATCGATCCCCGAAACGATGTCCTCTGCCAGAACACGTCCGAATGAATCTTTCAACTCCACATAAGTTCTCCGATCAAGAGAAAAACGGTTCAAAATCTCTGTCACATTATCAACTGTTATCATAGTTACTTGCACCTCCCACGAAAGAGCGTCCCCAGTTCCTCGCCCTCAACAACCCTCCTGATCACGGCATCCTCCCGCCCATTTGCGATCACGAGATCACAACCAGCGTCCATGCAGACCCGTGCGGCGTCGATCTTTGTCTTCATCCCACCAACAGCGAGTCCGGATCCGGTTCTGCCCGCCATCGCCTCGATCTCCGGTGTTATCTCGGTAACAGTCCCGATCAACCTTGCACCGTCGTTATCTCTCGGATCGCCATCGTGCAAGCCATCGACATCGGTCAGGAGGATCAGGAGACCTGCGCCTACGTCAACCGAGACCATCGCGGAGAGACTGTCGTTATCGCCAAACAATCCAGCGATCTCATCCGTCGCAACGACGTCGTTCTCATTGATGATCGGCGTGACACCCAATCGCAGGAGTTCGCGTATCCCGTTTCTAAGGTTTTTGTGCTTCGACTCATCCTTGAAATCGCCATAGGTGAGTAGTATCTGGGCAACAATCCCGCCGTAGTGCTCGAAAGCCCGATGATACACCTCCATGACCTTGCTCTGCCCGATCGCCGCGCAAACCTGCCGCAGAACGATCTCAGACGGTCTTTCCCGAAGCGAAAGTTCATTGCACCCAAGCCCGATCGCACCGGAGGTGACGATGATAAACTCCGTTCCCTGCCCCTTGAGCTCGGATATCTGCTCTGCGATGCTCTCAATCAGCACGTAGTTGAGACCTTTGCCTTCACTTGCAAGTGTGTTCGTCCCGACCTTGACAACGACCCGATCCGTTCGAAGCGACCTCACTTCTCACCTCAAGCCACCGGCTGGTGGGTGAACTGCTTCCTGCCATCGGCGTAATCGGCAACGATTTGCCCGGTCCCGATCAATTTGTACTTGTAGATCGTGAGCCCCTCAAGCCCGACCGGACCGCGAGAGTGGATCTTACCAGTCGAGATCCCTACTTCAGAACCAAGCCCGTACCGAAATCCGTCCGCAAACCTTGTTGAGCAGTTCCACATCACCGATGATGAGTCAACTCCTTCCATGAAGCGCTCTGCCGTATTTTCATCAGATGTTACGATCGCATCGGTGTGGTGGCTGCCATACCGGTTTATATGATCGATTGCGCCCCCTGCCGAGTCAACGATTCGAATTGAGAGGATAAGGTCGTTATACTCGGTTATCCAGTCCTCATCAGATGCCAGGTCGCACCCGATCAACGCCCTCACCCGCTCATCGCCCCTCAACTCGACGCCCGCGGCACCATACTGCGCCACAACCCGGGATAGAAACTCATCTGCAACATCCGTGTGGACAAGAAGAGTTTCCATCGCATTGCAGACCGCTGCATACTGGCACTTTGAATCAAATGCGATATCAGCCGCCATATCAAGATCGGCGTCCTTATCTACGTAAACATGGCAGATCCCGTCCGAATGCCCGAGCACCGGGATCTTCGTGTTCTCCTGGATGTATCTCACAAGCGCATTCGATCCCCTCGGGATCATGAGGTCGATATGGCTGTCGAGTTTCAAAAGCTCACGCACGTCCTCTCTCGTCTCGACAAGCTGGATTGAGTCTTTGAATGTCGCATCCTCTTCGATCGCATCTTTTATCAGATTAAACAGCATCCGATTGCTTCTTTTAGCTTCAGATCCACCCTTCAGCACGACTGCATTTCCAGACTTGATGCAAAGCGTCCCGATCTGAACGAGCGCATCGGGTCGGGACTCAAAGATCACTCCGATTAAGCCGATCGGGGTTCTAACTTTGTAAAGCGTGAGCGACTCGTCAAGTTCAGTTGCAGAGAGAACCTTCCCCACAGGATCAACGAGCCCGATCACCGATCTCACGCCCCCAATCATCTCATCGATCTTTTTATTATCGAGTTTGAGCCTTTTGATGAGTGCAGGTGCGAGGTTTGCTTTCTCTGCATCCTCTACGTCCAACGCATTCGCCATCTGGAGCTCATCTCGGTTCTCATCCAGATTACGAGCCACACGTGTGAGTGCACTGTTCTTTGCCTCTGTTGTTGCGGACGCGAGTCCGAGTGCTGCCTCTTCTGCCAGTTTTGCCTGCTCTTCTATTGTCATCATAATATCACATGAACCGACGTTGCCTTAAACGTCAACAAGACCCGGTCGCCCCCACCCAGACCAAGGTCACGCGCCGCAAGCCGCGTTATGTCAACAGACATATCATCTCCCTCGACGAGAACCCTCATCAAAGGACCATTCGGGAATATGCTGACGATTCTACCCGTGATCTCATTTCTTGCACTCCGTGCGCTCGTATTCCGGTCAGACTTTGTGAGGATAATCTCTTCTGGTCTAACACACGCTTTCACACGAGTCCCGACGCTCGATGGCACGAAAACCGTGGTCAGGTCGAAATTCCCTGTTGATATCTGTAGAACCCCGTTATCCTCGTCCAGCGCGGTAATTTTCCCATCGAAGATGTTCTTCATGCCGATAAACCTCGCAACAAACTCTTTCTCCGGCTTATAAAAGATCTTCTCAGGCGTTCCGGCCTCTTCGACCCTTCCGTTGTTCAGGACCGCAATCCGGTCGCCAAGTGCCATCGCCTCAACCTGATCGTGCGTCACATAGATGCTTGTTAGCCCGATATCCCTTTGCAACTGTGCAATCTCGTGTCTCAACCGTTCACGAACGACCGCATCCAGATTGCTCAGTGGTTCATCCATGAGGATGCATTCAGGTTCCGCTGCAAGCGCCCTTGCAAGAGCAACCCGCTGCTGTTCCCCGCCGCTTAATTTCATTGGATTTTTCTTATCAAATCCATCAAGACCAACAAGCTCAAGGGCTCTTTTCACCTCAGTCTTGTTGCCGCCTCGTTTACTCCGCTTATTTCCCGCTTTCAATCCAAATTCAACATTTTCATAGACGTTCAGATGCGGGAATAACGCATAATTCTGGAATACAAAACTAAAACCCCTCTTGTGAGGTGGAGTATCGTTTATTCGTGACCCATCCAGATAGATATCACCTTTATCTTCCTTCGTAAGTCCTGCGATCACCGAGAGCGTGGTCGTCTTCCCGCATCCGGACGATCCGAGAAGGACAAACATCTCTCCTTTCTTTGCAGACAGATCAAGCGAGCTCAACACCTCGTTTTCTCCAAAAGATTTGCAGATGCCATCCAGTTGAATCATTGCGCCGCCACCCCCCGTGTTCTGAGATTTCCATCCCCAATAGTTCCAAGATATTTGAATACGATGAGCGTCGTGAACGCAAGAACCATCAAGATCAGAGAGAGTGTAACAGACGCGCTAATATCGCCGGACATGGCGTGCATGTAGATTCCAACCGTCATCGTCTCGGTTCGGTACGGGATACACCCGGCTACCATCGCAGTTGCGCCAAACTCGCCAAGCGCACGAGCCCAGGTCATGACGACACCGGACGCGATCCCGCTTTTTGCAAGTGGAAGTGACACCTTCTTAAATGTGTAAAATTCAGATGCCCCGAGCGTTCTTGCAGCGTCCACCACGTCTTGATCGATCGATTCAAACGCAGTCTTCACTGCTCTTATCAAGAAAGGGGATGCTACAAAGAGTTGTGCGATGATTATCCCTTTCACAGTGAACAGGACGTCAAACCGGCTGAAGACCCCCTCCCCTCCAAACGCAATGAGGATCGCAAGACCGCAGACGAGTGGTGGTAATACGATCGGGAGATCTACCAGTGTATCAAGGATATTTTTTCCTTTGAACCGCTTTGTCGCAAGGATATACGCAGCCGGTATCCCGAAGAGGAGCGCAAGAAGAACAACGACAATTGAGGTCTCAAGACTCAAAATGATGGCTGATATGATTTCAGGGGATCTGATCTCGCCTGCAAACTCAGCAAATGATGTTGCTGTGAGGAGGCACGTGATTATAATTGCGATAAATCCAAAAAATATGCCAGTGAGCAGGGATAATGAAATCCGAAATGAAGAACTCATCTCTCCATCACCAGAAACTCAATTACATCCTTAAACTGCTTCACCTTGCCACCGCCCTGCGCGATCTTCGCCATCATCCTCGCTTCATTGGTAACCCGTATTCCTGCGATCATGTCCACGCCGTAATCGAAGAGAACCTCTGACATCGGCGTGCTCGGACCAAGAACGATCGTAAACCCCTGACTTAACTCCAGTAACCGCTCGATTGACTTGTTTACTATCGATGAGCTCGTTATCGCAACAATATCTGCCTGTGGGATGATATGTTCTGCTGCCGTATCTGGCAAATCCCCTTTCTGGGGCTGCCGCTCCATAACCCATAGTTCATCTACAACCTTCCGCAAGTCATTAACCATCGGAAAATGCCCAATCATCGCTATCTTCTTGTCCCTCCCGTTTTCGAGCAGAAAGTCCGTTACATTTAATTCCTTGCCACGCGGGGTGATCATCGAGTTGACCGCTGCAAGACCGATGCCCGCCTCGATCATGTTCCATGATTTTAAGTACTCTGCAAGCTCTATCGCGGTCTTCTCGGTCAGTTTCCCGATATTCCGCACCATATAGTCGTGCCTTTCACCAAGATTCTTTGCAACTCCACAGTTTCGTGATAGGGCGCCGATCCACGTATAACCGACATGCACGTCACGAATTTTCGCATCTGTATCTACGTTTGATATATCAGAGATCAAATCATCAATTAGTTTCATTTATATCACCTACATCACATCGCCCATATCGCCTTGCCCGTATGGGGTGAACCCGTATTTCTTGTATACTGCTTTCCCTTCGTCAGATGTAACGAAATCAACAAACTCTTCCGCCAATTCTTTGTTTTCAGAAAACGTAAGTGTTCCTATCGGTATCGTCTGTATGATGTTCTCTTCCGCCGGTATCTCTATGACCATTGTTTCATCAGGGGCAATGAGTGCTGTTTCCTCCCACGTTATCGCAGCGTCCACATCTCCACTGGATACGTAGAGTATGAGGGCAGTTACGGTTGTGCCGTAAACGACGGTGTTATCCAAAACAGCATTCTTGATTCCGTTCTTTTCCAGTATTTTGTCCGCTAATCGTCCAATAGCGCACGCATCAGGGTCTCCGAGAGCAACTCTTACCCCTGGATTTGTGAGATCGTCCGGACCTGTTATGTTTGCGGGATTTCCCTTCGGAACCACTATCACGGGAATGTGGTAAGCTACAGACTTTTCATAATCGATGAACCCCTTATCCCGCGCAATTGTGGAATAGTGCATTGCTCCTGGCTGGTAGACATCCCCATTCTGCGCAAGTTCAATCTGGTTCAAGAGATGCCCGGATCCGGCATAATTGTATATCACTCTAACATCGCATTCCTGCTCGAATTGGCTCCCTAGTTCATCCATTGGCGCCCTCATTCCTGCGCCGCAGTAAACAAGGAGCGACTCTGGTTTTCCGGTTTCTGACTGTGCGGGTTCGCTGATGCACCCGTGTGCAATTACACCACAGAACAGAATTATCACCGCGAGTATTGCCGTTTTTTTCATCGGGTTTCCTTCAAATACAGTTGTGTGTTCTGTATAAATACATTTTGGTTTACAACATGACAAAAGTCAAATTAAAACAGTTGATCCGGGTTGTGGCGGGATTGCAGAGTGTGGGCTTAAGCTGGTGGAATGTTAGGTGGGCGATAGGTTCTTAGGGTATGCCGCGATATTACAATAGCCTGCAGCCGCGACAGTGGTTGCAGCAAGCAATGGAGGATGCCAACAATGAGAATAAGTGCAAGAAACCAGATTGAAGGCGTTGTGAAAGAGATCGAGAAAGGTGAGGTCGCATCTACCGTGAAAATCGAGATCGCAGAGCCCGCTATTCTGACTTCGATGCTAACAAAAGAAGCCGTGGAAGATCTTGATCTGAAAGAAGGCGATAAAGTAGAAGCAGTGATAAAAGCAACAGAAGTGCTGGTGTTGAAGGAATAATAGGTTCCAACCGGACCTTTTCTTTTTTCGTACGCGTTTAGCTTAACCACAAGATTTCACAGATTTCCACAAGATTTCTGTGTTAATCTCGTGGTTTTTTCGCCTCAGCTAAACACATACATTTCATCTGACACCTGAACAACATGTGGACATTCAGGAGATCATAAATTATCGCACAGCAATGAATACGGCTGTCGATTATCTGCAAAAACGTCCCCCGCGCACCAACATGATTTGTGACCTGCGCCGCGTCCTGCTCACAAGTGCCAGAGGTGGAGACCGGGAGCCGGGCGAGATTCGCCGCATCCAGAATTACATCGCGCCTACGGGCACACCGATTGGAGATGCAATATTTGTTCCGCCATCCCCTCTGATGGTTATGGATGCGCTCTCGAACTGGGAGATCTACATGCACAGCGAAGAAAAAGACGCTCTGGTCCAGCTGGCAATCTGGAATGCGCAGTTTGAACTGATCCACCAATTCAGAGACTGAAACGGTCGTATCGGACGTATGCTTGTTCTTCATCTTGTACAGTAAGAAGATGCTGTCCAACTCCCTGTTCTATATCAGTGCTTATCTTGAGCGAAACCGGGATGAATATTATGAACGCCTGCTCGCAATCTCCAGCGATAGGAACTGGAACGGGTGGATATCCTTTTTCCCCTGTGCTATCGTGGAACAGTCAGAGGAGAACATCCAGAAAGCAACGCAGATTATGGGGCTGTATGATGACATGAAACAGAATGTGCCATAGGTTACACGCTCGAAATACTCGATTCAGGCGATCGATACCATCTTCTCCCGCCCGATTCCGACCCGTTGATTTTGTCGAGTATTCAGAGATTCCAACGAGGAGTGCTCAGAGGATGATCAGTAGTGTCCCTGATCACTCTTGCAACCGTGCCGTGCCCGTTATTCATGAAATACCACGCGCTTCTCTTCATTCAGGGGTGGTATACAGATATCGTGCCGTTTCAGGACGCTGGGGCGGGACCGGATGTGGTGGTAGCTGTGGTGGTGGAGACGGAGATGATAGAGAACGGCGACTGAGATATGTGGAGGGCGAATCTACATCCCCCGCCACGTTCAAAGCCTTCCGGATCACGCGGGTTAAAATATTAAGGTTGCCGGGATACAAACAACAATCATGACAATCGATGAAACAAGCATTACCCGCGCAATCGTTACTGAATTTACGAAATCGTTCCTTGATGTAACTGACGTGGATGTAGCGCTCGTCGGCGCAGGACCTGCGAATCTCGTTGCCGCATACACCCTTGCAAAAGCAGGCGTTGATACGGTCGTCTTTGAGCGGAATCTCTCGATCGGCGGCGGCATGTGGGGCGGCGGCATGATGTTTCCAAGAATCGTGGTGCAGGAAGAAGCACGCCGTTTCCTTGACGAATTCGGCATCAAATACACCGAAAGCAAGCCCGGTCTCTATGTAGCGGATTCGATCGAATCAGTCTGCCGGATTGCCGCAGGTGCAATCGGAGCAGGTGCAAAGATTTTCAATCTGATAAGTGCCGAGGACGTGGTGATCCGTGAGAATGACCGGGTGTCAGGGCTTGTTCTCAACTGGACTGCTGTTGAGCGGGCGCATCTGCATGTTGATCCGCTGGCGGTCCGGTCAAAGGTGGTGATCGACGGCACCGGGCACGACGCAGAGATATGCCGAATCGTGCAGGAAAAGATACCGAGCGCACCGGGCAGCCTGCAGGTCATTGGCGAGCAGCCGATGTGGGCAGACGTTGGCGAGCGTGCGCTTCTTGATTTCACAAAGGAAGTGTATCCGGGACTGGTTGTTTCAGGAATGGCTGCAAACGCGGTCTACGGCGGTCCGCGGATGGGTCCAATCTTTGGCGGGATGATGCTGTCAGGCGAGCGGGCGGCCGAGGTTGCGATGAGGGTCATCGATTCGTGGCAGTAGCATCCCACACCTGTCGATCAGAGTGAGAAATCCTGTCCCCGACTTTTTCCAGGATGATTTCACAAACCTTTATATCATAGAGGTCAGAGTTTGTGGTGGTGATTGTTATGGTAAAGATGCCAGCAGAAGTGCAGGAGACAATAAATAAGCAGAGTCCGGTTCCAATTGCCACCGCGGATGCGAATGGTAATCCCAACGTGGTGTTTGTTGGATTCTTAAGGATCGTTGACGATGAGACGATCCATATTGCAGACAATTTCTTTGACAAGACCGCCGCAAACCTGTCAGAGAACCCGCGAGTATCGTTCGTTGTGTACGATGGCGAGGCAAAGAAGTCATTCCAGATCAAGGGCAGTACAGAGGTCGCGTCAAACGGTCCGGTGTATGACGATGTGAAGGCATGGGTACATGCCAAGAGCAAGGCGTTGCCCGCAAAAGCCGCGGTGATCATGCACGTCGAAGAGATATATGATGCAATGTACGGACCAGACGCGGGGAAACGTATAGCATAACGGTGATATAATTGGGCAAGGATAACATACTGGGAATAGACGACTTATTGGCGGACGAGGACGAGACTACCGTAGAGGGATCAAACAAATCACAATACGATCTTGTCATCCCGCCAGGACTCTCGGTGACTATGATACAGGAACTGATAATAGAGTTTGGTCTTGTGTCGCACACCAAAAATGTGATCACGGCAGTCGAGGACGGTGAGCCTTTTGAGATGAAGCTGATCGTGCTCCGGGGCGACTATGAAACCGTGGAGCGTGCAAACAAGTACCTCTGGGATGTAATCGACGATCGAACCGGATATTTCGAAGATTGATGGCAGGAATCGTACCTGATCTGGTGATCTGCTACATGCCGCGACCATGCATCGCTGTAGCGGACCCCTAACATCGTCGTATTAATAAAATACAATGGTAATCATGAACCGAGAAATTACATATTTTGAGAAACCGGGTGCATCTAACACCGATAAAACCGTGAAAGCCGCTGCCAACCGGGCGATTGAACTTGGTGTCAAGCATATCGTGGTCGCAAGCACCACCGGATCGACCGGGATCAAGGTTGCAAAGGCAACCGAAGGGACCGATATCAAGACAATCGTCGTGACACTGCATTACGGTGCGAGAGAAGAGGGAAAATGGCAGTTTGACGAAAAGAACCTCGAAATATTGCAAGATATGGGTGCAACCGTATTTACGCAGACACATGCACTTTCAGGAGTGGAACGGTCGTTCTCCGGGAAGCTTGGTGGAGCAAGCCGGGCTGAAACCATTGCAGCCGTGCTCAAGAGTCTGTTTGGAGTTGGATTTAAGGTAGCTGTCGAGATCATGATCATGGCTGCGGACGCGGGCATGGTTCCAGTCGGCGATGGTGCTGAGATCATTGCAATTGGCGGGACGCATTCGGGCGCGGACGTCGCATGTGTGATCAGACCGGGACATGCAAACAGCTTCTTTAACATGCAGATCCGTGAGATCATAGCGATGCCAAGGCTGAAATAAACAACGATGCGTACGTATTTAGCTAACTACAATATACACGGATTTCTACAAGAGAGTGTGGGGAAGCATTATGTAGGGCAAACGTGTCACAGTATTTTGCAGGTACCAATCTCGTGAAATCTCGTGGTTTTTTTTAACCTCAGCTAAATGCATTCACAATACCAAATAACATCCGTGCAATCCACACAATTCGCATTATCCTTATTTTATTTGTAGGATTTTCCATGAAAAGTGGTTGAATCACAAACTCACGCATTTGAGATGAATGTCACGAATTGTATCTGCCACAGTTTCAGGGCGTTGAAAAGTGGGGTTGTGGTGGCGTTAAGTATAACCCGGAAACCCCAAACCAAAATTCATGAGCGCACCCATGCCAACTCCCTGCCAAAACAATGTTTAAGTACTTTACCGACACATTTGAGACTGTGAGCCAAGAAATGTACAAAACCAATAGCAAGAGGCGAATTCTATTTGTATGAGCGGTTTGGCTATAATTATCCTATCGGAACGTTAGAATATATCAATAATTGGTGATGCAATGGAACTTGCAGTAATTGGACGCGGTGATTTTACGCTTGGATTCAGGCTTGCAGGCATAAGAAAGACGCACGAAGTCGATGAGGGGTCTATAAATTCGACAGTGCGTCAGGCACTTGAAGATCCCGACATAGGAATACTGATCATGCATAACGATGATATCTCGCTTCTTCCGGAGGCGCTGCAGTCAGAGCTCGATGAATCGATCGAGCCGACGGTGGTTCTGGTCGGAGGCGGCGAGACGACTCAGTTAAGAGAAAAAATCAAGAAAGCGGTAGGTGTTGATCTTTGGAAATAAAAGGAACGATATATAGGGTAGCAGGACCGGTCGTGACGGTCATCGATGTGCCCACAAAGATGTATGATGTTGTCAAGATCGGTAACGAAGGGCTCATGGGCGAGGTAATCGGTATCGAGGGCGACAAATCGACCATACAGGTGTATGAGGATACGTCAGGCATCGCGCCGGGAGAACCGGTTGAGAATACGAACATGCCACTCTCAGTTGAACTGGGACCAGGGCTCCTCGAGAGTATCTACGACGGCATCCAGCGCCCGCTTCCGGTGCTCATGGAGAAGATGAAGAGTGATTTCATCGAGCGCGGTGTTACTGCGACGGGGCTTGACCGGGATAAGAAGTGGGAGTTTGTGCCGACTGTTACCAAGGGCACCAGTGTTGCAGGTGGCGACATCATCGGAACGGTTCAGGAGACTCATAACATCGAGCACAGGATCATGGTTCCGCCGAATATGTCAGGTGTCGTTGACACGATCGAAAAAGGATCGTTCACCGTGGCTGAGTGCGTATGCCGGCTTACAGATGGAACCGAACTCTCGCTGATGCAGAAGTGGCCAGTCCGTGCGCCAAGACCGGTTAGCAAGAAACTGATGCCTGATGTGCCATTAATCACCGGACAACGGATCCTCGATGGACTATTTCCGGTTGCAAAAGGTGGTACTGCGGCGATTCCGGGACCTTTCGGGAGTGGAAAGACCGTAACACAGCAGCAGCTTGCAAAATGGAGCGATACCGAGATTGTGGTCTATATCGGATGTGGCGAGCGAGGGAACGAGATGGCGGATGTTTTAAACGAGTTTCCGGAACTCGAAGATCCGAAGACCGGCAGACCACTGATGGAACGAACCGTTCTCATTGCAAACACGTCAAACATGCCTGTTGCGGCGAGAGAGGCGTCGGTGTACACCGGAATCACGATTGCTGAATATTACCGGGACATGGGCTATGATGTCTCGCTGATGGCGGACTCAACATCGAGATGGGCTGAAGCAATGCGAGAGATATCGTCGCGACTTGAAGAGATGCCAGGTGAGGAAGGATATCCTGCATACCTTTCGGCGCGACTCTCAGAGTTCTATGAGCGTGCAGGAAGGGTGGACACGTTATCCGGTCGCTCAGGATCAGTCACTGTAATCGGCGCAGTATCCCCACCGGGCGGCGACTTCTCAGAACCGGTGACCCAGAACACGCTCCGCATCGTGAAGGTCTTCTGGGCGCTTGATGCGAAGCTGTCACAACGCAGGCATTTCCCGTCGATCAACTGGCTTGAAAGCTACAGTTTATACACCGATGCACTATCCGGCTGGTATGATGAGCACGTATCTACTGAATGGTCGGCAATGCGCGGAGATGCTATGGAAATTCTCCAGAAGGAGTCTGAACTCCAGGAGATCGTACAGCTTGTTGGTTCGGACGCGCTTCCAGAGGATCAGCAGCTGACAATGGAGGTTGCACGCATGATCCGGGAGTATTTCCTACAGCAGAATGCATTTCACGACGTTGACACGTTCTGCACAATGGAAAAGCAGTATAAATTGATGAGCGCGATTATGAAATACTCCGATCTTGCGATCACCGCTCTTGAAAGTGGAATCCCTCTTGAAAACATCCTTGCTGTGAAAGCGAAGGATACACTTGCAAAGGTCAAGTTCGAGGCAGATTTTGAGCCAGCGCTGAAGACTGTTCTTTCTGCGATGGATGAAGAGTTTGAGGGGTTGCGGAGGTAGGTAGCATGAAGGAATATAAGACAATCACCGAGGTTTCAGGACCGCTAATCTTTGTTGAGAAGACCGAGCCAATCGGATACAACGAACTTGTTTACATTAAACTAGAGGACGGCACCACCAAACGGGGTCAGGTTCTTGATACATCGAAGGATATCGTCGTGGTTCAGATTTTCGAGGGAACCGGTGGCTTAAACCGGGAATGTGGGGTCAGATTCACCGGTGAAACGATCAAACTCCCGGTATCAATCGACCTGCTCGGAAGAATCCTCTCGGGATCCGGGGATCCACTCGATGGCGGACCAAAAATCGTGGCTGACGATCACCTTGACATCAATGGCGCTGCCATGAACCCCTATGCGAGAAAACCGCCTAAAGATTTCATCCAGACCGGCATTTCTACAATTGACGGCATGAATACGCTTGTCCGGGGCCAGAAACTGCCGATCTTCTCAGGATCGGGACTTCCGCACAACGAGATCGCTCTTCAGATCGCAAGGCAGGCAAAAGTTCCCGGAAGCGAGGAGGCGTTTGCTGTGGTCTTCGCAGGGATGGGCATCACAAACGAGGAAGCTCAGACGTTCATGCACGACTTCGAGCGAACCGGTGCTCTTGAGCGGGCGGTTGTCTTCTTAAATCTTGCAGACGACCCGGCTGTTGAGCGGCTCATCACGCCGAGACTTGCGCTCACGGCAGCCGAGTATCTTGCTTATGAGCACGACATGCATGTGCTTGTGGTCTTGACAGACATGACAAACTATGCCGAGGCACTCAGGCAGATGGGCGCCGCAAGAGAAGAGGTTCCAGGGCGGCGAGGCTACCCCGGATACATGTACACCGATCTTTCGATGATCTACGAGCGTGCTGGTGTCATCAAGGGCAGGAAAGGCTCTGTTACGCAGTTCCCGATCCTCTCGATGCCGGGTGATGACATCACTCACCCGATACCTGACCTGAGCGGGTACATCACCGAAGGACAGATCGTGGTCTCACGAGATCTGCACAGAAAAGGGATTTATCCACCGATCAACGTGTTACCATCGCTTTCACGGCTGATGAACTCCGGAATCGGAGAGGGGCAGACAAGAGAAGACCACAAGGCAGTATCTGATCAGATGTATGCAGGTTATGCCGAAGGAAACGATCTCAGAGGTCTTGTTGCGATCGTTGGTAAGGATGCGCTCTCTGAGCGTGATCGGAAGTTCCTTGAGTTTGCTGACATGTTTGAGGACCAGTTCGTCAGGCAGGGTAAGGATGAGGACCGTGGCATCGGGACGACGCTTGAGACCGGGTGGGATCTGCTCGCAGAGCTTCCGGAGGCTCAGTTGACGCGGATCGACAATGAGATGATCGAGAAGTATCATCCGGCACATCGCGCGAAATAGGGTCGCGCGATTGTGTGGGATCGGGGGTATTCAGGACGTTGTTACTTTCGCCCTGGGAAGTCCGGTTCTCGCACCAACCGCTTCGACACATCTTGCAGCAACCCGGTTCCCCATGCGACCACACTCATCAGGCGGTCTGCCACTCAGGCGCCCGCACAGAAACCCGGCGCAGAACGCATCCCCCGCGCCTGTTGTGTCGACGACCTTCGCAGCATATCCGGGCACAGCAGTCTCAGCGGCAGGTGTGCGGATGTAGCAACCATCCCCGCCGAGTGTCACGACGACAACCGCGGCTCCGATCTCGTTTAGCCGCTCTGCGCCGTCCTTGTAATTAAGTCCGGTCAGCATCTCGATTTCGTCACGGTTCAAAAAAACGATCTCTGCCCGCGTGATGATCTCTTGCAGCGCATCGATGCCTTTCTGCGCATAGAGCATCCCTGGAGCAAAGGATATTTTTGATTCTACCCCCTTCAGAATGTTTTTTTGCATATCAAACGAATCTTCATCGACAAATGATGAGAGATGCAGCCATTTTGCATTTTTTGCGTAAGATCTGTTCTCTGGTGTTATGCAGAGTTTGTCATTCGCGCCCGGGTATACATACATGGCGCGCTCGCCGCTCCGGTCAACAAGCACGGTTGCGATGCCGGTTCTGCCCGTCGCAGTCTCGATTCCTTGTGTGTCCACGCCCTCTTTTTCCAGTTCCATGCGCAAACTCGCGCCATCTGCGTCATCACCAACCCTCCCGATGAAGCCAGTCTCAACACCAAGTCTGGCAAGACCTGCAATGGTGTTTGCAGCAGAGCCGCCGGGCTGCTCGCTGACCTCATAGACCCGGACTTCCTCGCCCGGCTCTGCGATGCGCTCGATGAGGTAGAGCTTGTCCATATTCAGTGCGCCGATTCCTATAATCTCAACCTGCACCATTATTCCACAATTCCATATCTCGCGATAATCTATGATTGTCTATGTTTGTCCGGGCGTAGCAGGTCCTGACCCTTTCGTATGCAGTACCCATCCGGAGGAATCTATTTTTCCGTTTGGCAGCACAACTGTCACACCATCCTCTTTCCTTATCCGTGTTTTTCTCAGCGTGACATCTATAATTTCACCCCTGTGACCCATCGTCTCAACCTCATCACCGATGTCAAAGTCCCTATCCAGCAGGATGAATATTCCTGCTATTGCATCACTCAGGACGTTCTTAACCGCCAATGCAACAGCAGCCGCAACCAGGACTGTTGCACCCATAAGGGGCACTAAAAGCTCTTTTAGGTTAAGTTCTGCTATGATATACGCCAGAACAACGAACCACAAGACGTACTTCACAATTCTCCGCATGATATTCTGCGTGTCAGCTGGTAGATTGGTCTTCCCAAGGATCTTTCTTGTAGACCTGATGATTACGCCGATT
The DNA here is from genome assembly GCA_034659315.1 of Methanobacteriota archaeon. Taxonomy (GTDB): domain Archaea; phylum Halobacteriota; class Methanosarcinia; order Methanosarcinales; family Methanogasteraceae; genus Methanogaster_D. The sequence goes on along the minus strand of JAYEGZ010000190.1, from coordinate 7,436 downwards.
ACAAAGAGGGCAATTACAAAAACCAGTATCGCTTTTAAGTATGGTTCGGATGCTTGCGACAGATCAGAGAAGATTACCAGACCCATTCTACAACCACCTGCCCAGATTTGCCTAACACATTCTGAAAGCCTGCTGTTGATTTTTCCATTGTCAAATAGCCCCCAATATTACAGATTGATCGATCACACCTTACTCAGCGCAACCATCATCTCTTGTGCGAACGCGCTGGCGCCTGCTCTCGGATAACCGGCGAGACGGTGCACCTCAGTATCGTCCGCACGCAGGAATATGACTACTGGCACACCACCACGCGGGTTATACTTCGCTGCAAGATCTCTTTGCTGATCCGCATCGATCTTTATGCATACAAACTCGTCTGACAACTTGATAACATCAGGATCAATATATACAACCCTGTCCAGTTCCTTACACCATGTACACCAGTTGGTATACACATCGATCATCACAGGCGTATTCTGCTCCTGCGCGATCCCCATTCCCTCCTCATAAGAGTACCATACAATCCCTGTGCCCTCCGCATTGGTTCCTCCGTCCGTGGCTGGCGGCGCGTCAGTCGTCGTGGGGTCGATGCATCCACAGACGCTACTTATGGCAAGCATCAGCAAGATAACTATTATTTTATTTCTGTTCACAGTATCACCGTTATTATCCATGTATTTCCTGTGCGTTGTCGTTATTGTGGACTTACGAGCGGTTCCTGCTAATATGCTCTTTTGCGAACACACCAATACATTCCATTAACCTTATCACTATAAAAATCTACATACCACTGTATGCCTACAGACGGGGCTTGACATGAATACGCACGGAACAGACGAAAAAACCGTCGAATCGATATTGAGTGAATTGAAGGGTAGGGATACGCCTTACGAACACATTTTAAGCTCAATGTGTACATATCCACACCCCATTGCAGCAAAAGCGCACCAGCAGTTCGTCGAGGCGAATCTTGGTGATCCGGGTCTCTTTGCCGGGACCGCGTGGATCGAGCGCGAGGTGGTGCGTATGCTCGGGGCTCTTTATAACAACCCTAACGCGCATGGTTATATCACCACTGGTGGCACTGAATCGAATATCCAGGCAATACATGCGATCAGAAATGCGCGAAATATGCGCAAGCCAAATATTATTGTCCCTGCATCAGCACACTTTTCATTCGACAAGGTTGCAGACCTTCTCAAAGTTGAAGTGAAGAAAGCAGACCTCACTCACGAGCTTATGGTTGATATATCGTCGGTAGAGGATTTGATCGATAATAACACGATTGGCATAGTTGGAATCGCAGGAACTACGGAATTCGGACAGATAGATCCAATCAAAGATCTTTCAGATCTCGCAATGGCGTCAAATCTATTTTTGCATGTTGATGCTGCATTCGGCGGATTCGTGATCCCGTTTCTTCCAGAGAATTATGAGTTCGATTTTACGCTGCCCGGCGTCACATCGATCGCTGCCGACCCGCACAAGATGGGTTTCTCAATGATCCCTGCCGGTGGGCTTTTGTTCAGAGATCCTTCATATATGGACCGGTTATCGGTAGATACGCCATACTTGTCAGTTACTGCCCAGCAGACCCTCGCAGGAACACGGAGCGGAGCATCGGCAGCAGCGGCTTACGCTGTGCTCAAGCATCTCGGCAGAGACGGCTACGAACAGATCATACGTCAGTGTATGGAACTTACGCGTGGGCTGCTTGCCCGGGTCCGCGAAGCAGGCATCGAGCCGGTGATCGAGCCTGTGACAAACGTGCTGGTGCTTGACGTGCCTGATGTCGATCTGGTGCGCAGCAAACTCAAAGACCGTGGGTGGATTGTATCGATCACCCGCGATCCTCACGCGCTCCGACTGGTGATAATGCCGCACCTGACTCATGAGAACATGAACCTGTTTGCAGACGATCTGTGCGATATTGTGAGTCATGGCTGATGTTTATGGTTCGGGTCTCCGGTTTCATGTGTATCAGTAATCTCATCGATGACTTGGTTGGCGATCTGATACGGTATCTCGGTGGAGAAATTGTGGATTTCTCAGGATACCGGGTTGATCTGTCGCATCTTACTGATTTTGAGCAAAGCGTCCTTTGCGAGACTAAAAAAATCAGGTACGGCTCGATGATCTCCTATTCAGTGCTTGCCCGGACGATCGGACGCCCGAAAGCCGCGCGGGCGGTCGGAAACGCTCTTCGGAAGAATCCTGTACCGATCGTGATCCCGTGCCACCGGGTGGTTGCACAAAACGGGATTGGCGGGTATGCGCTTGGTGTCGATCTGAAACGCCGTTTGCTTGAACTGGAAAGGAACGCCATCTAAAAATTCGGTAGTTTTACGATCCAGGAATAGTTAATGGTGCGTGTTTAGCTAACTGCCAACCAAGGACGAGTCGGTTACCTGGAAAGGCTAAACATGTACCATGCCGGATGCCGGAGTATCAAGTCTCCTGCAAAGACGCGGTCAGACAAGTCTTATACCAGTTACAGGAGATAATAATCCTGATGGAAAAGAAATGCCCGATCCCGATTCCAGTCCGGATTTCGACCCTGCTCCTCTTACTCATCCTCATCTCATCGATGGCTCATGCGCAAAGCGCCTCGGCTGCGCAGGTCTCTATCCCAATTCCCGCAGTATACGCAACATCCGAGGGCGAGGTGGGCGTTCTCACGAATCTGACGGTGTGGGTCACAAACGGCACAGGACATGTGTTTGTTGATACTGCGCCGTTCACACAGGTTGATATGCAAGGGTCTGCCCGATTATCCTCGATGGTGGCATGCGACATCACCAGTATCGACCCCGAAACCCGCGATTTCTTCTATGTCCTCCATACTGACTCACCCGTGATCGGAGGACCCTCGGCAGGCGCTGCGATGACTGTTGCAACGGTTGCAGCGCTCATGAACTGGACGATCGATCAAGGGGTCGTAATGACTGGCATGATCAATCCCGACTGTTCAATCGGCGCGGTTGGGGGGATATCCGCAAAACTAAACGCCTCCGCCAAAAAAGGTGCCCACACTTTCCTGATACCAGCCGGGCAGGGGAATGTGACCCTGACAGAGCATATCATCGAGCAAAACGGTTCTCTTGTTACGGTCGAGGAAAACTCGGTCACAATAGATATAATTGCACTTGGAGATGTGCAGGAGATCCACGTCATGGAGATCGAGGACCTGAGAGATGCTATCTGGATATATACCGGCTATGAAATCCCGAATGTGCTGCTGACTGGCGAAGTGCAGACTATAGCTTATAGGGATGCGATGCAGCCGCTTGCCGCCACATTACTGGACGAATCAAGGCTGCAATACAATGATACTGATGCAGTTGCCGATCCCGAGTTCACAGACGCACTCGAAAGCCAGGTTCTGGCAATTGAGGATGCGCAAGGTGATTATGATGCCAAAAACTACTATGCGTCGATGAGCCGGAGTTTTAACACGATGATCAACCTCCGGCACATCAGATGGTACTCCGAGTGTCTTGTTTTGGATGAGGGTGACCTGGATGGATATATCGCTGATCGGATCGAGCAGGTCGAAAATGAAATATCAAACGCGGAACTTGCCATAGACCGGGCAAAATCTGAAAACGGCGTTCTCGAGGGGATTGGTGCAGCTGAGTCAAGGTTGAGCATCGCAAGAGAGAAGCTGGATGATATAAAGCGAGTAGAACACGCTGGCGATGTGATCGAACTGCTGGCGTTTTCGATGGAGCGGGCACGGTCTGCACAATGGTGGGCGACGCTCTCCTGCGCAGGCTCCGGGGTGGCAATCTCCGATGATCTGATCCGGGACCGTGCAGGCAGGTACTATAGTCAAGCGGCGTCGATGCTTGCTTACGCCGACGCCCTGATCAGCGAGACTGGCGGGTGTAAAACGCTGATCGTGAGTGCCACAGATGACCTATCCCGCGCTAGAGGCGAGTTACATGCTGGATATTATGCCGGATCGATCTATGACTCACTACACGCGATGGTACAGGCGAACACCGCAATTGAACTGATAGGGATCGGGGATCTTGATGAAAAAGTGAATAATTCAGAAAGAGATGCGATATCAGCAATCATATCCGCAAGAGAGAGCGGGGCAGAGCCAATTCTGGCGGTGAGTGCTTATGAACATGCAAAGATACTCGAACCGTCGCAAATGGGCAGGATAGTGGACTATGGCTATGCAAAGATGGTTGCAAGAACTGCACAGTCATTTATAGGTCAGGAAAATGCATCTATTGTCTATACGGCGGGTGCGTCATGGTATGTGGACAATAACTTGCGTGGCGGTGGCGGTGGATGCACAGCGCAGATGCCTGCCCTGCGGGGGTGGGGGGCGCTGGCAGCGATTGCAGCAGTTTATCTTGTCAGGCGGTTTCGCTGGTGCTGGTAAAAGGAGGGGTGTGGTGTGGTGGCTTTAATAATGCCATGTTGCATTTGTTTACCGCCGAGGTTGTGAGAGACCGCGGAGACCAAGTGCTCACCGAAAAATAAAGTAGTAAAATTATCTGATGGCGCCCCACATCCCCCGTACCTCCCGCATTCGTGCGATTCGTTCAAACGTGGCATTTGTGACCCCAATCACTTAATTCTACTCCGGCAGAATTCGTCTACAAATGGCTTCGCACTCGCGAATTGTCAGAGAGTCACGATTCATCAGGATGTAGTTGACTTTATATCGCAAAAAGTCTAATATTCTCAAAGGAGAGGTTGAGATGCTACATACAAATCTGAAACATCTGGAAACGGAACAAGAAGTCAAGGAAGTCGTTGAAAACAATGAAAAGGTCATGATTTGCTGTGGCAGAATGGGACCAATGTGCCTCCCGGTCTATAGTATTATGGAAGACTTGGAACCGACGTACCCGCATATCGCTTTTTATGACCAGGATTTTGACATCCCTGCGGCAGGCATTATCAAAAATTTGCCTGACTGTGCATTGTTCATGGGACTGCCGTTCACAGTGTATTTCAAGAATGGGAATGTCGTGGCAGCCACAAGCAGCATACAAAAAAAGGACCAGGTGATGAAAATCCTGGACACGAAATTAGGCAAGTGATCGTAAGAACATTTGCTCCGGAGCAGCAGTTCCCGTTGTACCTGTAAACGCACGTAGGCAGGGTCGATTCTTTACAGTTGTGTGTTTAGTTGTGGTTAGCTAATCACAATCAGAAGACCGATTAACATACCGGAGTAGATATGATATCACTCCTTAATAATCTCTTTTAGGTAGCTTAGGTAGTTCTTAGCCATAATTTCCCTTGAAAAATGTTCTTCGACGCGTCTTCTGCACTCATAAGGATCGATATCAGAGACTTTATCCGTGACTATGATCTCGCGCATCTCACCAAGACTATCGCAGAGAAAGCCGGTCACGCCATCTCGTATCTGGTCTGTCAAACCCCCGCTCCGGAGCGCGATGACCGGCGTTCCGCAGCACATCGCCTCTGATGCGTGCAGACCGAATATCTCCATGAAAGGAAACATTGGAAGTGCGATAGCCGCCTTTGCATTCTGGTAAAGCCTTATCTTATCCTCGAAAGACACCGTGCCATGGTATCGCACTGGAGAACCTTCACACCGGGATTTCACCTCTGCAACATACTCCTGGCTGATAACGAAGCGATCTTCGCCGCAGATATCCCCGTAGACATTTGAATCTTCCATCAGTTGAATAAACTCTAAGATCCCTTTCTCGCTGCATATCCTGTTGGCAGATAGGTAACGCTCTCCCTTCTCGGCTTTGAACGGATAAAGCTCGGTATTTATGCCGTGTGGAATACACCTGCAGGGTCTCATCAACCGGTTTGAGATATTCATCGCCTGCGCCCGTGAAGCCGCGATAAAATATGGATCACCCCGTATGTGCGGGACCCGCTCCCAGTCACAAGTCCCGTGGAATATGTGGCAGACCTTTGCACCCGGATGCGCTATCTCATAATCGTAGGTCACTCCGGATATGGTATTGTCGATGATGACCTCGTAATCCTTGAAATGTTTTTCAGCGATGTTGTATGCCAGCTCCTCCTTTGCAACCCAATCATGATGCACATCAGATGATTCTTCAACCGTCTCTATGATCCTTAATTTTGGGTTTTGCGGGAGTTTTGAGCCTTTGCAACATGCAACAGCAACCTCATCGACCTCCTCGAATCCGGAGAGCGTCACTGCCAGATCGCCTACAACAAGTTCGGTACCGCCGTATTTTCTGAAGTCTATCGCCTTTTCCGCGGATGAAACAATGAAGATCTTCATCTGTGGTCACCGATATCAAAAACGACTTTTTTCAACTCCCTTTTGTCAAGCAGGTCTTCCTTGCCCACCGTAAATCTTGTCATGACCCTTGTATACTTCCCTTTAATGATCTCCCTGGTTACGTCCACCTTTACGCCGTTAATGGTTGCAGACGGGTGGTCCACAATCACAGGAACAACGAAACCAAAGTCCACATCGATAGAAGCGCCCCCATTTCGTATGATCGCGGTTACCTCATTATCACACCTGCTGAACTCAAACGAGAGTAAACTCTCCCCGACAGCAAGCCTCTCAATTGAGACACCCCAGTCAGTGGTGATGTACGGGCAGATTGTGACGCTTTCAGGAGCGCGGGGTTCTATTCCAAGCAGCCCGCGGACGATCGCGTACAGATAGATCGTTGCAGACCACGCCTGGATGAAACAGCCGGCAGGATCTGCTAATGCGGACGGCTCGGGCGGCACGTCTCCTGACATGACTTCCTTGAAGTATAGCCTGGAGAAACGCTGCATCTCGGTCATCTGATATGTTTTGAGGAACCCTTCCTTGAAATTCCCCCGCGCAAACTCGGAATACGCAACCCAGCCCGTAACAAATGGCCAGACACCACCTTTCTGGTAGCTGTTCCCATCATATTCAGGATCGCTTCTTGCACGGGTCCTGACACCCCATGGTGTCGTGAACTCGTCGCTTTCCATCCATGCAAGGATCTTGTCCGCCTTATCCGGTTCAATGAGATCAAAGAAGACCGGGAGGACTGCGTTTACCGTCATATCCTCCTTCAGGGTGCCATCGGGCTGTATTGTGTCGTACAGGAACCCCTGAGCCTCGTCCCAGTACCGTTCAGTGATGAGCGTTTTGAGCTCACGATACCGTGCCAAGTACGCCTCTGCAAGTTTGGAGTCGCCAAACTCCTGTATGATCTCTGCTCCGCACCTGAATGCGTGGCTGAATATCGCCTGAACCTCGACCCCGGACTTGCCCCGGAAGTAGGAATCCATCCACTGCACATCATTAAGAAAACCTTCGGGACCGTGCTCGATCAAGCCATCGCCGTCACGGTCGGCTTTCAGGCACCATTCAAGCGCTCTTATCATATCATCGTACAGGTGCCGCACAAAAATTTTATCGCCGGACCATTTATAATAATCATACAGTGCAATCACAAAGAGCG
>JAYEGZ010000189.1:0-2079 GCA_034659315.1 Methanobacteriota archaeon | reverse complement strand
GGGGACAGTCCACGCCGGATCGTGACGGGGAGATCCTCAAAAACCAGCTCGAAAAAGCCGGGATACAGGTCGATCTGGTATCCCTTGACACAAAGGTAGCTGATACGCGGGTGATCAACTGGGATTTTGATCTTGCAATCACCGGACACGGTGGTATCGGCGGCGATCCGAAGATTCTGTATGAGAAGACGATTCAGACTCCGGGTGCCAAGACGAGTCCGAATACCGCACGATACAACAAGAGCGAGGAGTTAAACAGCCTCCTCGACGATCTGATGTATGAGATGGATCCTGAAAAAAGGCGTGCTGCGGTCAATGAGGCGCAGAACGTCTATGCGCGGGAACTTCCCGCAATCTCACTCTATTACCCGACACAGTACTACGCGTACGATCCTACTGCTGGAGTCGAATGGTTCTACACGACCGGGGGAATCGCCAAAGGAATCCCGATCCCACAGAACAAGCTCGCTCTGCTCGGGGCTGGTGATAGCGCGGGCACGGAGACGACCGGAACCGCAGAAACCTCCGAAACATCAGAGATAACGGACGCGACAGGGGCAACAGCCTCAGATACCGGGACTGCCGCACAGAATACTTCAATCCCGCAGGGTTTGCCGATGATTGCGATTCTGATGGCGTTTGTGGCTTTGCAGATGAAACGCTCCAAAGGAAACCTGTGATATGCGAAACATGACGGTTAAGATGGTCGCAGCATATCTGCTGACCATACTTATCCTCATTTTCCTAAATTTCCTGTTGCCGCGGCTTTTACCCGGTGACGCGATAATTGCGATGTACAGCGGTCACGAGGTGGTGATGACCGATGAGATGTATGCTGAACTTGTCAGGATGCATGGGCTTGACCTGCCGCTCCATGAACAGTTCCTAACATATTTAAGCGAGCTTGCACACGGAGATCTTGGATATTCATACATCTGCCACGCATCCACAGCAGATCTCATAATGAATGCGCTACCATGGACGCTGCTTCTTACGGGCACTGCATTTCTGTTGTCAGCCGTCGTGGGAATCGTGCTTGGCGTAGAGAGTTCGTGGCAACGCGGCAGGCGGTTTGACAAAACGCTCTTAACCACCATGCTGCTGCTTGACGGGGTCCCGTCTCTTGCAATCGGCATCATCGCTCTCACGATATTCTGTCTGCACTTCGGATGGTTTCCGAGTGCAGGTGCAATAACGCCGTACTCGGGTGCAGAAGGTATCCGGTATATCGGGGACATCCTCTGGCACATGGTGTTGCCGCTTGCAACGCTCACGCTCTCCATGGTCCCTGGCGACTACCTCCTGATCAGGAACAGCATGATGCTCACGATTCGCGAGCCTTATGTACTCACAGCCCGTGCAAAGGGCATCAGGGAGCGCAGAATAAAATATCTTCACGCCGCAAGGAACGCAATACTTCCATTCACAACACGAATCGGTGTCAGGCTCGCATACCTCATAACTGGCGCGCTTTTCATCGAAACAATCTTTGCGTACCCGGGGCTTGGGCTTTTGACATACAACGCAATATCAAACCGTGATCTGCCACTGATGCAGGGGATTCTCACGGTATCAGTAATTCTGGTACTTCTGATCAACATTGTTGTGGACATGCTGTATCAAAAGATCGATCCGAGGATTGGATATGCATATTAAATTATTCCAAGAGTTTGCAAAAGATAAACTTGGGATTTTCGGGCTCGGACTCCTTCTGCTCCTTCTGATGACTGCGATCCTTGCCCCGATAATCGCACCGCACGATCCATGGGACTACTCGGCGCAGTCGTTCCAGCAGCCGTCAAAGAATCACCTGCTTGGAACCAATGATATCGGCTATGACATTGCAAGCGAACTCTTATGGGCGCTTCGGACATCGATTCTCTTTGGAATAGCGGTTGCAGCCATCACATGCACGATCGGGCTTGTGCTCGGTGTCTCTGCCGCATTGATCGGCGGGATGTATGACATGATCGTCATGAGAATCGCTGATGCTCTGCTTGCGATACCGACGATCATGGTGCTGATACTGATTGCAGCGTACTTTAAGCCGTCAACCACGGTCCTGGTAATCACGCTCTC
>JAYEGZ010000188.1:0-8723 GCA_034659315.1 Methanobacteriota archaeon | reverse complement strand
GGGGTCATGGGCGCGCCAGAGGCGATGAGGATATCAAACAGTCTTCTTCGCTGCCCGGTCAGAAGCTGGAACACCTCCTGATAATAGGGCGTATGCTCGTCGATTATCTTGAAAAAAGCCTTCTCTGTGTCTTCCAACTCTCCTCGTGTGATCATCTCATAAAACAGGATCACGAGCCTCGGGCTGCCACCTGTGAGGTGCATCATTCCGTGAATCCTCTCCTCGTATTGTTCAAATTCCTCAATAAATTTCCGGTTGCCTTCAACTTCGGCAATTTTTTGAATCAGCGTCGTTATCTCATCGCGTGAAAACTCTCTCAAGTGCTGGGTCCTGAAAAACTCATAAAATGGTTCGTCGTGTTCGGATATGCCCGGGAAGATCATTGGCGACGAAGCCACCACTGAAAAGATGTCATATCGTTGAAAGATCGATCGCAATTTCTGCAATTCAGCCGTATCAAACTGCCTGAACAACTCATGCAGGTTTTCAATGAAGATTAAATATATTCTCCCGTCCTCTTTTGACAGTCGTATCAGTTTTTCCAGTGCAGCATGTAGGATCTCATCTTCATTCCCAAGGGCTAAGATATCTGAAGTTTCCACGAATTGCTCCTCTAAGATCCTCAGTAGTAGGTCTGATGCACGGAACACGGAATATTCTTCCTCTGCGAGCTTGATCGGGATCAGAAGCGATCCCAGTTTATTTTTGATTTCATAGTACAGCAGAACCAGAAAATGGGATTTCCCGATCCCTCTGGGTCCCACGATCAGATAGAATCGTGGTGTCTTCTTTTCTGCGGCACTCTTAAGTTCCCCGAAGAGACTCTCGAGCAATTTCCCCCTTCCGACAAAGAGTTTTCTCAGGATGTCTTCAGGCATCAATTCAGGTGAATACCTGTAAAAGACAACATCACTCGATTCCGCCATGATATAGCCTCCACCAGTCCCTGAGCATCCTGGAGTAGAACGTAAGTCCCTTCCCGGGATTGTGCTCTATGTAAAAGTCGTTTTCGAGGTCTGCGATTAGATCCATGAATATCTCATAATCCGCAATCCCTGTTTCCTGCTCGAAGATTCCGAACGCAATATCTATAGGATAGTAGTCTCCGCGGCTGACCATTCTTAATATGGCTCTTGCGGCTTTCTCTTCCCTGCCTGAAATCCCGGTGTAAAAAATCCTGAGCCTCTGGGAATAATGCTCGAAATAATGCTTCCCATCGTTCCCAAGTATGCGGAAATTGTAGATATTTTCGATTAACTTCTCATTAATCTCTTCGTCCGTCAAAACACGTTCCTCCTTTATTGCGCTTAGCATTATCGCAATAAAGTAGGGCAGGTATGCTTCGCCAATACAGTCCAGTATTTTATCGCCGATAGCTTCCATATACCCCCATTCTTCTTCTTTAAAAACCTTTTTTATGGTGTTAAGAGCAACATCTCTCTGAAAACCACCTATCCGGACCCTTTTAAAGTCGTTGATGACTGCAACTCCTCCGACATCCCTCACCACGCGGTCGATGCTCACCGAACCACCGACGATGAACCTTAAGTTTTCAGACACCTGCCGCAGTTTCCTGAACCAGTGCAAAAACTTTTCAGAGTCTTTTGGATCCATGTTTTTGATGGCTATCGGAAACTCGTCGATGATGAAATAAATATTTGATTCGGAATCGTCGATTATATCAAATATCAGTCTGGATTTTTCGGTCCAATCTTCCTTTAAATCGGTCTCGATGCTGCTTCTCAGTTTAGCTCGGAATACGGATACTCCAACCTCCTCTATGTTATCTCTGAACCATTGGAAAGATCTTCCAAGCGTTGAGATTAGATCCGTCTTCTTTCTGATCCTCTCATTATCAAAGAGCGCCATCACAATCTCGGTTAAGAACTGCTGCGGCGAATACACGTCCTCCACTTCGATGAAAATACTGATTTCATCCTGACTCAAGAGTTCTCCCTTCAGTCTTTTCATGATCGAGGTCTTTCCAAACCTGCGAGGCGCGATTAGAAGAACACTATCTTTTGCAAGCGCTGTGAAGATCTGTTTGATCTCCTTTTCACGATCAATGAAGTCATCTCCGATTGCCGGGCTGCCAACTGGTAACATGGTTATCACCTAACAATATTGTTATATAACAGATTTGTTATATAAGGTTATTGGTTCTTCGGGGCGGTCACATTATATTTAACCGTGCAGCCCCCACTCGACGTCATTTATGATATTCCGCGCATCTTCCGAGAGTTTTCTTTCCGCCATCTTGTGCGCCAATTCCGCCTCCATTGCCACCTCATCACATTGTTCACCCACCGCGCCCATCCCCACCCCTCACTCCACCACAACCCTCATCTCGATCCCCTCACCCTTCGCGTCCACCACAACCTTCGCGCCCTCCGCGACCTCGCCTGCCACGATCAGCCGCCCAAGCGCAGTTTCGACCTCTTTCTGAATCACCCGCTTCAGGGGTCTCGCACCATAGACCGGGCTGTACCCGGCATCTGCGAGATACTTCTTCGCAGCATCGGTAACCACAAGCTCGATTCTCTGATCCTCCAGTCGTTCGGTCAGATACTTGATCTGAATATCCACAATCGCGACAAGCTGCTCCTTTGTAAGCGCCCTGAAGACAACAGTCTCATCGACCCGGTTTAAGAACTCCGGTCTGAAACAGCCGGATAAATCCTTCAGAATCATCTCTCGCATCTCTTCATAGCTACCTCCGGAACCACCGTTCGTCAAATCCCGATAGATGTGCTCACTCCCGACATTCGAGGTCATGATCAGAACCGTGTTTTTGAAGTCAACCGTCCGCCCGTGAGAGTCAGTTAACCTGCCATCATCGAGAATCTGCAAGAGGATATTAAAAACATCACAATGCGCCTTCTCGATCTCATCAAACAGGATCACAGCATAGGGCTTCCTCCTGACCGCCTCTGTAAGCTGCCCGCCCTCATCATATCCAACATATCCGGGAGGTGCGCCGATCAGCCGGGCTACGGTGTGCTTTTCCATGTACTCGGACATGTCGATTCTGATCAGATTGCTCTCCGAATCAAAGAGCGATTCAGATAGCGCCTTGCAGAGTTCAGTCTTCCCGACACCCGTCGGACCTAAGAAAATGAAACTCCCGATCGGGCGGTTTGGATCCGATATTCCTGCGCGAGCCCGCAGAATTGCGTCTGATACCGCCTGCACAGCCTCATCCTGCCCGACAACCCTCTGGTGCAGCTCATCCGGAAGATCAAGGAGCTTCTCCCGCTCGCCCTGCATCATCTTGCTCACAGGAATATGCGTCCACCTGCTCACGATCTCGGCGATGTCCTCCTCGTCCACTTCTTCCTTCAGAAGCGTTGATGCAGTCTGCTTCGATTGCAGCTGCTCTTCCTCTTCGGTAAGTTCCTTCTCAAGCGCGGGAAGCTTCCCATGCCTCAGTTCCGCCGCCCTACCCAGATCATACTCCCGCTCTGCAAGCTCGATCTGAACCTTCATATCCTCGATCTCCCGCTTGACCTCCCGCATCCGCAAGATCGCATCCTTCTCGGTCTGCCACTGCGCATTCAGGCTGTCAGAATCACTCTTCAGGTCTGCAAGTTCTCGCTCCAGACTCTCGAGCCTTTCTTTTGATGCTTTGTCGCTCTCTTTCTTAAGAGCCTCGCGTTCGATCTCAAGCTGCATGATCCTGCGCCTGATCTCGTCTAATTCAGTTGGCATGCTGTCAATCTCGGTCCTGATCCGTGCGGCAGCCTCGTCCATGAGATCGATCGCTTTGTCGGGGAGGAATCGATCTGAGATGTAGCGGTTGCTCAAAACCGCTGCGGAGACGAGCGCAGCATCCTTGATCCGGACGCCGTGGTGGACTTCGTATCGTTCCTTGAGCCCCCGGAGAATTGAGATCGTGTCAGCGACATCAGGTTCCTCGATTAAGACCTGCTGGAACCTCCGTTCGAGTGCAGCGTCCTTCTCAATGTACTTCCGGTACTCATTTAACGTCGTTGCCCCGATGCAGTGGAGTTCGCCCCTTGCAAGCATCGGCTTCATCAGGTTGCTTGCATCCATCGAGCCCTCGACAGCGCCAGCGCCAACAACGGTGTGCAGTTCGTCAATAAATAAGATGACCGCCCCTTCGGAGTCTGCGACCTCCTTTAAGACTGCCTTCAACCGCTCCTCAAACTCTCCCCTGAACTTTGCTCCGGCAACAAGCGCGCCCATATCAAGCGCTATTATACTCTTCTCCTTTAGTCCCTCGGGAACATCCTGGTTTGCGATTCTCTGGGAGAGTCCCTCGACGATCGCAGTCTTTCCGACCCCGGCCTCGCCGATCAATACCGGATTGTTCTTCCGCCGCCGTGAAAGTATCTCAATCGTCCTTCTGATCTCATCGTCTCTTCCGATGACCGGATCGAGCTTTCCTTCCCGTGCTGCTGCTGTCAGATCAATTCCATACTGATGGAGCGCCTCGTAGGTCGATTCCGGCGATTGCGACGTCACCCGGTGACTTCCACGCACTTCCTTGAGCGCATCGAGCAGTTCGTCCTTTGTGACACCGGCCTCTCCAAGGATTCTCGCGCATGCCCCGTCAGATTCAATTAATGCAATCAGAAGGTGTTCTACGCTTATGTAATCGTCTTTTAGCCGCTTCGCTTCTTTTTCCGCAGCGATGAGTGCGCTGTTGAAACGCTGGGTGATATGAATCTCGGTTATGCCTGATACCTGCGGCTGCGCGGATAGATGCCGCTCCAGTTGCTCAAGTAGTATCGCTGGCGAGATATCCATCTTCGCAAGGATTCTTGGGGCAAGACCATCTTCATCCCGCAAGAGCGCAAGCAGGAGGTGCTCGCAGTCGATATATTGGTGATCGTACTCAGTTGCGATAGCGTGAGCGTTCTGCATCGCTTCCTGTGCCTTCAGTGTGAATTTGTCGGGTTGCATAACTACACCTTACCGCTATCTGAGATTAATCATTCGGATTTGCAAACGCCGCCCGGCTCTGCCAGCCACACCATTGCCCCATCCACCTCAACCATACTTTACCAGCCCCACAGTCATACCTTGCCAGGGCACAGGATACCTTTAAATATATCCATCGGTCAAGCATATCGTAATACTTGTCCAAAGGAGATTTGCTAAATGGGAAATCGACCACTTGATACGCTGAATGGTATGCTGGATACGTCAGTATTAGTTCGATTGAAGGGCGCACGTGAATTTCGCGGGACGCTGCAGGGATACGATATCCACATGAACCTTACACTCACCGATGCCGAGGAACTCGCGGATGGTGAGGTGGTGCGCCGCATCGGAACAGTTATTGTTCGCGGCGACAATGTGGTATATGTTTCTCCCTAAAATTAACGGTGATAAAAAATGTCGAAAGGAACGCCCTCGATGGGCAAACGTCAAAAAAAGACGCATATACGGTGCAGACGATGCGGTAGTATCTCGTACCATAAGAGAAAGAAAGTCTGTGTCTCATGTGGGTTCGGTAAAACAAAAAAGATGCGGGATTACCGGTGGAAAGAAAAAGGACGATCCGGATAATAGAGTTGTAGTTCCAAGGTGGATTGCCGTTTCATAGAATTATGCCATCAAAGTGATATAAACTGCCATAAACCGATTGATTTGGTGATTTCGCTTGAATGAAGCATGTGGTGTGGTTGGTGGCTCATTTACCGGGCAGAAAGCCGCGCTTCCGATCTATTACTCATTGTACTCACTCCAGCACCGGGGACAGGAGTCGGCTGGCATATCGATCGCTCACGAAGGCAACACGCGGTCTATCAAGGGCATGGGCATCGTGCCATGGGTCTTTAAGAAGACCGATCTGCTCTCGGTGCCTGGCAGCGTCGGGATCGGGCATGTCAGGTACTCAACCACCGGCGGATCAGAACCGGAGAACGTGCAACCTCTGACGATCAATTTCAAGGGCGGGACAATTGCGATTGCACATAATGGGAACCTTGTCAATTCGGAAGAGCTGCGCCTCGAACTGACGCGGCAGGGGCACATATTCATCTCTGATTCGGATACCGAGGTCATCGCACACCTGCTTGTGAAGGACCTACTGCGAAACAACATCGTGGAAGCGGTGCGCAGGCTGATGCGGCGGCTTGTTGGCTCCTATTCCTTTGTGATGCTGCTAAATGAGATTCTGATCGCTGTGAGGGATCCGCTCGGCTTCAAGCCACTCTGTATCGGAAAAGTCGAATCAGACGGTGGACCCGGTTACATCGTGGCAAGCGAGAGCGTGGCGATCGATGTGCATGATGGTGAGTTTATGCGTGATGTGCGCCCGGGTGAAGCGCTGATAATCACCGGCGACCAGATCGTGAGCCACCAGATATACCAGCAGAAGAATGTTGCGCACTGCGTCTTCGAATATGTCTATTTTGCACGACCGGACTCCATAATCGATGGCAAACTCGTCTACAATGTTAGATTAAAGATCGGAGAGCAGCTGGCAATCGAACACCCCGTGGATGCGGACATGATATCGCCGGTGCCCGACTCAGGCATCACCTCTGCGATCGGATACTCCAAGAAATCGGGCATCGAATACACCGAGGCTCTGATGAAGAACCGTTATGTCGGGCGCACATTCATCATGCCATCTGACACTGTGCGGAAGAAAGCGGTTCAACTGAAATTAAACGTGATCAAGCCGAACATCGAGGATCGGCGAGTGGTGCTTATTGATGACAGCATCGTGCGAGGGAACACCTCGCAAAGAATCGTTGATAAGGTGCGCAAAGCAGGTGCATCAGAGGTGCATGTCAGGATCGGAAGCCCGCCGATCAAAACCCCGTGCTATCTTGGCATCGATATGCCCACGAGAGATGAGTTAATCGCGTCGCAAAAGAGCGTATCGGAGATAGAAACAGCGATTCACGCAGAAACGCTTGGATACTTAAGCATCGACGGACTGGTCAAGGCGATAGGGATTCCTGCGAGTGATCTATGTCTTGGTTGCCTCACAGGAGTGTACCCGGTGGAGATACCAGGTGAGCAGTGCGCACGAAAGCAGCTCAGGCTGGAAGACTTCGATTCGGTTGATTAAACGATGCGTGTTTAGCTAACCACAAGATTACACAGATTTCATCAATCCACCCATTCCCAAGTTCTCTTATTCTGCGTGCTATGATAAACTATTGTAGAGTATGCCACTACCGAATTCTCAACCGTCCTATCGGTATCTAAATGCGGTATTTGCTCATGCAAAGCTGTTCTGTCACGTTTTAACCGAAACACATGATGAAACGGTGTTATACCTCCGCCACACCTCAACAGTCAACCATTATAAACTCCTACGCCCAATATTCGATCATGGATCCACGACTTAAGAAAGTACGTATCATCGCGGACTATCAGTTTGGCAGCGGTGCGGGCCGGGCGCTCTTTCCAGACGACGTGACATTTAAGTTATCATCAACCAGCCGGATCCGGCAGGTCCTGCAGGGTAGCGAGCACGTTGCGACACTCAGGGCAAGCGACAATCGATTCACACTCGGAAGACTCGGGGCGTCCCGGTTGCATGCATCACTCCCCAGCCCTGCCATGCGGGTTGTAGTCACCGATGATGCAGTACCCTTTGTCAGCGATGGGAAGACCGCGTTTGCACGGCACATCACTGACGCAGACCATGCGATAAGGAGCGGCGACGAGGTGCTTGCAGTGGATAAAGACGACACACTCCTTGCGACGGGGCAGGCAAAGTTGTGTGCATCCGAACTGCTCGCATTCGAACGCGGGGCAGGAGTGGATGTGCGGCGAATCACATAACTCGCGATTGACGCGGTCGTGTATCGGGCACATATTTCTGAACAATAATACACAAAACTTTTTAATTTACTTTTAAATTCTTCTTGTTGTAAACAATACAAAAACAATCGTGAGTGTATTTCCGGGATGATTATCTCCATGCCCTTCGTGATTTTAACACGGGTACCATCATCTGTGAATACCAGGTAGTGCTCCATAAACCGTGACTTTGAATTAATGATTATTGGGATTGATGGCGGTTTTACACAATTTTGATATGTCATCTAAAATCACCATCGGTGGGGTGCATAAAAAATGGAAAATTGTGTTATGTCACAAAAGTTAGTACACTATCGGAAATAATTGAGCATAAGGTACGTGTTTAGTCAACCACAAGATTACATCGATTTCCACGAGAAAGTATGGGGAGGTAAGATATAAAATTCAAACATATCATCAATATCTTATATATACAACCATCTTCGGGTGTCAATCTCGTGAAATCGCGTGGTTTTTCCACCTCAGCTAAACACATACGCTTCCGGCAGGTGCAGGTTACAGCACGACCGACTCCCCAGCCATCTCAGGGGGCTTTGGCAGTCCAAGCAGCTCAAGCATCGTTGGCGCGATATCAGCGAGTTTTCCGTCCCGGACCCCTGCCACCACCGGGTCAGTAATCAGTATCAACGGCACCGGATTTGTGGTGTGTGCGGTGTGCGGCGTCCCGTCCTCATCTGCCATCTCCTCGGCGTTGCCGTGGTCTGCCGTGATGATCGCAGACCCGGCAGACTCCCGTACCGCGTCGATGACTCTCCCGACGCAGAGATCAACCGTCTCCACAGCCGTCACAGCAGCCTCTAATATACCGGTGTGCCCGACCATGTCACAGTTCGCATAGTTCAGAATGATTACATCGTAGTCATGTGACCCGATTTTCTCGATCACCGCATCGGTGACCGCATGAGCACTCA
>JAYEGZ010000187.1:0-2090 GCA_034659315.1 Methanobacteriota archaeon | reverse complement strand
CACCAACACCAACACCAACACCTCCGCCCGATGACACAAAGCCAGATCTGGTGATTTCAACGATCAAAACACCAAGTCGGGTCTTTGCGGAGAAGGAAAATACAATTGAGGTTGTCGTCCGAAATCAGGGCGATTATGATATAGTGGGTGCGTTTACTGTCGAGCTGACCGCGGGCGGAATTCTGATTGGATCGATTCGCATCCCGGACCTTGGCGCAGGCGAAAATACGACCGCAGAGTTCATCTGGAATCCGGATGAGACGATCCGGTACACGCTGAAAGCACAAGCGGATGCAAATAGCGTGATCGATGAGTCGGATGAGACGAACAACGAAGACATTCTTGCAGTGGATGTGGTTGAGAGGATGGGGTACTATGGCGATGACTCGATTGAGACGTTTGAGCACGGTACAATCAACGGCAGTGTCGTGTACACCATTGGAAACAGCAGCTACTCGGGCGAGATGAGCCCTGAGGATGAGCATGCAGTAGAGTGTAACCTGACGCTCCCGGATAATGCAACCGCCCGGAACGCGCGGCTGTATGTGTACTGGACATGGGGTAAGGAGGGCACCACTGGCAAGGATGCCGATATCGAGGTCACCTTCGACGGTCGCACGATACCTGCGGATGACCGGTACACTGATCGGAAAGGCTATGATCCTTATAATTATCCGAGCGGCACATACTGCTACAATGTGACCAATTACATCGAGGACGGAAACGGCAGCACGATCAATTATACCGCGGTTGTGAAGAATACCGGCACGGGCTATGCAAAGTTTGCGATCTCGGGGCTCAATCTCATAGTAGTCTATGAAGACACAAAGGAACCCGAGATCGAGTACTGGATAAACGAGGGCTGTGATATCATCTATTCTTATGATGCTGACGAGATAACCCCGGAAGATGCGACGACGAGAATCATATTCCCGGGCGTAATCGATCTCGCAGAGGTTCGGAGGGCAACGCTCACGACGTTTGTAACCGGCGGAAACGAGGGTGGCAATGAACTTGGATTCAACAGCGAGGTGTGGGACGCGGTGTACAACGGTGACCCCTACGACGATCTTGCGATAGATGCTCGTGACGTGACCGACCATCTGAATGTAAGCTACAATTACGCAACAATCTCAGAGATTAATGACCACGGCATGATTCCGAGCACGGCTGTTCTTGTCCTCGAACGTGGACAAAGAGTGCCGAAGCTGGACGATGTCCCGATCGCAGTGGGCGAGATCACCGACATGGGCATACATTACATCTCGGAGGACACCTTCGGCGCAGCCTATGGGACGCTCAGGTTCGCAATCCGGGATCGGTTCGACCGGATCGTCGGATGCCGGGAAGCGGCGGATGTCGTGATCTGTGCGGTGCTTGAAGATTGCGATCCCGATTATGATTTCTGGCTGAATGTCACCGCGACCGGGAACCCCACGCGAACGCTGAGAATATTCACGGGTCACTATACCAATGAGACGCAGGAGTATGTGACCGAGATCTGCTTCTGCGATGAGGACTGCGATGGTACTTTCGACGATAACGAGACTGCGGTTTACCGGACCACCACCAGTTACGATGGCACGTTTGCGCTGCGGCTGGATAAGGGGATGTATAGCGTCTATGCCAGATATTAACCCCGACCGGTGGAAGATTGTGTCGACCGTTGTGGTCGCGGTCGCGTTAATTTCAATTATGTTGAATGTATATTTTTATCTCCCGGATGATTCTAAAATGCCGCCCTGTGCAGATGATGGGGCAAACGATTTCAATGTCTCAAATGTCTCAAATATGTCTGATGAAAACGAAACAAAGATGCACAAGATCGCTGTTGTTGCGGTAACCGCAGGTAGCACAACCAAGATTGATTGAAGATGCGTCCGCGAGAGGGTAACACTTATGTGATGTTACGATTCAGTTATAAACACGGCAGTAAGTATTATCACTCTGCTAATATCTCGAACCAATTCGAGGTTCGGTAACATGGGGACAAACATAGGAGGTCTAACATAAATGAAAACCAATATATCTTTAGTGTACATAGTGATTCTGATGGCGATGGTTGTGCCTGCGTCAGCGGCTCCGGATCT
>JAYEGZ010000186.1:18420-27807 GCA_034659315.1 Methanobacteriota archaeon | reverse complement strand
CCATTCCGTTATCTTTATGTAGTATATATACTATGACATCCAGTCACTCTGCACGCCATTTACATTTACGAAAAAGTATATCGCCAGCCCCACCCGAAGGGCAGTTTTTACTCGATTTTTTGTGAAAAAATCGTTTTTATGGCGCTGTCTGATATTCCAGTGATTTCTGTGATTGCAATTTTGTGGAATTCATCACATGTAGCGGGTTGATTTTGCTATGAAAGCATGACCCCAACATGGTCGTATTTATCTAATTATACTTAATTATATATAATATTTCTGATTATGGACGCCACTGGTTTTATCTCCTTCAAAAAACCCGTTAATCACTCGCGAGAAGTATTACCGCGATCCCGGTCAGACAACAGAAACCCGGGGAGGCGCTATCATGTTAATAAAAGACCTTAAGAAGTGCAAGGAAATAATCGCAGGCGATAATACCACCCTGCGCGAGTTATTAAGCCCTCTGAATGAAGATGTTTCTACAAGGTACAGTCTTGCTCACGCAACGGTGAAACCCGGTGAAATCACTCGCGAACATCGGTTAAAAAGTTCGGAAGTCTATTGTATACTGAAAGGAGAGGGAGAAATATATATAAACGATGAAAAAGAGAAAGTACTTTCCGGACAGGTAATTTACATCCCACCAAACGCAGTTCAGCGGATAAAAAGTATTGGAACCTGTGAACTGGTCTTTCTCTGCATCGTGGACCCTGCATGGAAGACAGAAGATGAAAAAATTATAGGACTGGCAGAATAATATCTATTCAGCTAAGGTGAACAAACCGCGAAATCCCACGAGACTAACACAGAAATCTTGTGGAAATCTGTGTAATCTTGGGGTTAGCTAAAACACGTACATAGAATGGATAGAGCTACAAAACCCCCTCAGGATCACCCACTTCCACCGATTACCGCGCTGCTCACGAGGATATGTGGTGAACCATCGCTCACTGGTACTGTTTGACCGCTCTTCCCGCACCATCCTGAATTAAACTCAAGATCATTTCCAACCGCGGTTATATTCTTCAGAATCTCAAGCGTCTGCCCCGAAAGCGACACATCTCGCAGCATCTCGCATATCTCGCCATCTCGTACCACGAAACCAAGTTCCGCATTGAACTGGAAGATGCCTTCGCCGGTATTGACCTGTCCGCCGCGCGATCCCATGAGATAAACCCCGTTCTTGAGTTCTTCTATTATTTCCTCGAATTTCATATCGCCATTTGCGATGAACGTATTGCTCATGCGCGGTATAGGAATGGCGCATCCTTGCGCACGTGCATTTCCTCCACCGCAATCGAGCGCATCCCCATCTCCACTTTCGCCGAGTTTGCCAGCGGTTTCCCTTGAATGCAGATACGAACGTAGCGTGCCGTTATCGATCAGTGTTGTCCGCTTCGCTGGCACACCCTCAGCGTCAAACGGGTACTGCCCATATCCGTCCATCGTCGGATCATCATAGACCGTGACACCGGGCGCTGCGATCGTGCTGCCGATCCTCCCGGCAAGGATCGATGAGTCCTCAAGCACCAGATCAGCCTCGGCGGCATGTCCCACCGCCTCGTGGATAAATACGCCTGCAAGCTCCGGATCGAGCACGCATGGCATTGCGCCGCCCTCTGGCTGGCGTGCGCGGAGCAATTTGACCGCAGTCGTGCCAGCCTCCTCGGCAAGAGCGAGAACATCGTATTTTTTGAATAACTCATATCCGCCGACTCCGAATCGGCTTTTTCTTCCGGATTGATATGTTGTTCCGTCAGACGCCACTGCAGTGACGGCAAAACCCGTTCGGAAAATACCATGCTCAAGATCGAGCCCTTCCGAATTTTGATACCTGATTTTGGCGTAGGACTCCGAGTACATGACAGTTGTGCTTGTGACGCCATCGACACTGGCATGTTGCTCGATATCACGTATTAACTCAATCTTTTCCTCGATTGGAATGTCGCCCGGGTTCTCTTTTACAGACTCCCGCATCGATACCGCTTTATTTCGGATTGGAGCAAGTGTCACCTTCTCCCGTGGAACCATCCGGTCGATACTTGCGGAAAGCTCCTCTGCCGAGGTCAGCGCGGAATTAATGCCGGATAAGTCATCGGTTGTGACAAAACCCCAAGAACCGCCGGTCAGCGCCCGGATCCCCGCGCTGCTCAGAAGGTTACTGGCAATCTCCTCGATCTTTCCGTTATCGATCATGATGCTGGTGGAATATCCTGAGATGGTTCGGATATCGTGAAAATCGCAGTGCATAACCGTTCTTGATCTCTGAGTGCGCATAAATCTTTGGGCGCAGGAAGTGTCGGATTCCAATGGAAAGTAATGGCGTTCCGATGAACCCCATGTCACCTACTGCATGGATAGCATAGACCCTTGGTTAAAGTGATGTTCGCACAGCCCCTGCCCGGAGCCATTACCTTTTTATGTTCGCAGCGATGTTATGATTAACACCCAAACCACAACGCCGGGGTAGGGTAGACTGGTCATCCTATGGGACTGTGGATCCCACGACCCGGGTTCGAATCCCGGCTCCGGCCTCCGTAACATCCACTCGATCAAAATCCCAACCATGAACGAAAGCGAAAATCCCACGATCGCGACTGTTTGCTCGCACACAAGCCTCCAAATATTTGATGGTGCTCGTAAGGAAGGGTTCAAAACACTTGGTATCTGTCTTGGAAAACCTCCTCGATTTTACGATGCGTTTCCATGCGCAAAACCAGATGAATTTCTTTCTGTCAACTCGTATCAGGAAATTGTTGAAAAAACTCCTGAATTAATCGAGAAAAATGTGATCATAATTCCTCATGGGTCATTTGTCGAGTATCTCGGAGCATCAGACTTTGCACGCCTTGAAGTCCCGAGTTTTGGCAACAAAAAAGTGCTTGAATGGGAATCCGACCGGTCAAAGGAGCGCGAGTGGCTTACAAGCGCCGGTGTTCCTGTGCCTGCGGAGTATTCATCGCCAGCTGACGTTTCGAGTCCCGTGATCGTGAAGTACCATGGCGCGAAGGGTGGGCGCGGGTTTTTCATAGCAAAGAACCGGCAGGAAATTGAGGATAATCTTGATACCAGTGAAGAGTACGTCATTCAGGAATTCGTGCTTGGAACAAGGTATTATCTGCACTTTTTCTACTCTCCGTTGAGAGTCGATGGTTATCGTGTCGGTGATGGCGTGCTCGAACTGCTCGGAATCGATCGGCGGATCGAGTCCAACATCGACGAACTTTACAAGATCGGAGCATCTTCAGGAATTGATCCAAGTTTTGTGGTCACAGGGAACCTGCCGATGGTTTTGCGTGAGTCTTTGTTGCCAAAAGTGTTTGAACTTGGCGAGAAAGTCGTGGAACGGTCAATTGAACTATTTGGCGGAATGGTTGGTCCGTTCTGTCTCGAAACGATCTGTACCGATACGCTTGAGTTTAAGGTCTTCGAGATATCAGCCCGGATCGTTGCAGGCACGAATCTGTTTGTGTCCGGCTCGCCATATTCAGACCTGATCGAGCCTGATCTATCCACAGGTAAGCGGGTTGCACAGGAAATCAAGCTTGCGATGGAGATGGGGCGGCTTGATGCCGTGGTGTCGTAGTTCTGGTGTTTCAGTAGTTTTTTTTTTTTTGCGTTCCTCCTGGTGTAACGCAAAGTTAAGAGAGATACGCCCGCGTTTTTCCACATGCGCGACCCCACTTTCTCGTGAAAATCTGTGTTAGTGTGGTTAGCTAAACACGTACACCATAACCAACCACCACCCAGAGATTTGCATCATCACAAATTGACTGGCGACCGGGAATGGTTTCTGCATCCTGCCTGACACAAAGGTTATCATTAGCAACCCGCGAAATGATAGAAAGGAGTATCCATGAAGATTCTAATCATCGGTGGCACAGGCGAACTCGGGCAGTGGTTCACACGGTTCTTCAGTCGCCTCGGGCACGAAGTCACGGTCCGGGGCAGAAGCGGCAGGGTCGACATTGCGCAGCGGCTTGGTGTCACGTATGCGCACGACCAGGATAGAGCGATATGCGAGAGTGATATTGTTGTGATTTCAGTCCCTATCGATGTGACTGAGGCTACAATTGAAGAAATCGCTCCGAAAATGGTCAGCGGAAGTCTTCTTATGGACATGACCTCAATAAAGAAGAATCCGCTTGATGCAATGGAGCGTTTAGCCCCGGACGGCGTCGAGGTGATCGGCACGCATCCGATGTTTGGTCCGAGCATCCCTGACCTCCGCGGGCAGACTGTGATGATTACGCCTTCAAACAGATGCAGGTGGTGGCTTCCAGTCATAACTGATCTCTTTGAGAGCGAGGGTGCAAACGTCGAGATCGTGGATGCATGGGTGCATGACCGGATCATGGCAGTGGTTCAGGGGCTGACCCATTTCGCTTACATCAGCATCGGATCAACATTCCGAAGTCTCGATTTCGAGGTTTCCGAGTCAAGAAAGTTCATGAGTCCGGTGTATGAAATTATGCTCGATTTTGTCGGGAGAATACTCGGTCAGAACCCTCATCTGTACGCAATGATCCAGACAAACAACCCGGCGGTCGCAGAGGTGCGTGAGGCGTTCATCACCGAGTGCACACACCTGTCAGAACTCGTTAGCAGCAGTTCTGTCGAGGATTTCTACGATCTGATGAAAAACGCCGCGTCCCACTTTGGAGACACGGAATCTGCGCTAAAGCGGTCAGATAAGCTGATCAATGCAAAAATTTCGGAAATAGAGGAGCTGATTCGCTCGATCGGGTGTGAGAAAGCGGTGCTGCATCTGCGCTCAGGTGTAACGCATGTTGGTATCATCACAAAGGTCACACCGAGGACCGTTATCATGGAAGAAGGGCGGAAATCAGTTGAATTGAAGATCGAAAACATCAGATTGCTCAACGATTCCGAGTTATATGACTGGAAACTTGCAAACCTGCGCAGGTTCGAGCGGGACATTTCAGTTATACTGCCTGACCGTGCAGACCCGTTGGTGGTGTGCGATGTGATAACCGGGATGGGTGGCGATGGTGTGGTTGGTGCGGATGTGATCGATCGGTATGAGCCAAAGCGAAGTGCAACCTTCCGGATCGAGATTCTTGGTGATCACGACCCGGATGAAGTTGAGCGCGGGATCGAGGCGGTTCTCGCAGGAATCGGGTGCGTGCGGCGCGGGTGACTGTCGGGCGTGTTGGGGGGGGTGTCAGGGAATGAGGAAACTGCGATTGTGCGGCGAACCTGTGGATTGCACCATTCATTAGAACGTTATGCTACCCCAAACTGTTCTGCGTCGTCCGGACTGTGTTTGAAAAGCAGAAGAGATCGCAAAATGACGGCAATCTCACTCCGGCCCTTCCAGCGCCCTCTTCATCACCTCGATCGCACACAGTTCCCCGCACATCGAACACGCATCACCGCTGCTTAGCCTTGCTTCGTGGATCGATCTCGCACGTTCGCCATCGATTGCGCACTCAAACTGCGCATCCCAGTCAAGGTGCTTTCGTGCAAGCGCCATCGCATGATCCTGCGCAAACGCACGACTACGCACGCCCGGTTTCACGAGATCGACGGCGTGGGCGGCGATTTTTGTGACGATCGTTCCCTCCCTGATGTCATCGCTGGTCGGAAGTGCAAGATGCTCGGCGGGCGTGACCATGCAGAGGAAATCCGCACCATACATGCCGGCGATTGCGCCGCCGATCGCACCGGTGATGTGATCATAACCCGGCGCAAGATCGGTGACAAGCGGACCTAACAGGTAGAGCGGGGCAAAGTCGCAGATCTGTTTCATGGTGCGCACCCCATGCTCGATATCATCCATCGGGATGTGCCCCGGACCCTCGACCATGCACTGGACACCGGCTGCTCTTGCACGCTTGACGAGCCTGCCGAGTGCGATCACCTCGGCAAACATCGCAGAGTCACTGGCATCAGCGATGCAGCCCGGGCGCATCCCATCGCCAAGGCTGAGCGTAACATCGTACTCGCGGGCGATCTCGAGCAGGTAATCATATTCCGCGTAAAACGGGTTCTCAGAGTCGTGAA
Source organism: Methanobacteriota archaeon (assembly GCA_034659315.1). GTDB lineage: Archaea > Halobacteriota > Methanosarcinia > Methanosarcinales > Methanogasteraceae > Methanogaster_D. The sequence continues at coordinate 21,777 of JAYEGZ010000186.1, read as the reverse complement.
TCTGCATCCATGCGATGGTGAGCGCTCCGCCGCGGCTCACAACATTCATTATGCGACCGCTCTCGATGAGGCAGTCGACCACATACCGGTTCACGCCTGCATGGATCGTTATAAAATCCACGCCGCGTTCTGCATGGTTACGAACCGCATTAAAAAGATCGTCAGATGTCACATCTGGCAGCGGCGTGTCGCCACAGACCGCGCGATAGATCGGGACCGTGCCAACAGGCACACTGACCGCCTCAAGAACACCGTCCAGCACAGCGTCGGGATCGCCGCCCGTTGAGAGATCCATCACCGCATCAGCGCCGTATCTAACCGCAACACGCGCCTTTTCGACCTCATTGGCGACATTTGCGAAATCAGCAGATGTCCCGACATTGGCATTAATCCTTGTGCACATACACTCGCCGATACCGACAGGCGCCGCTCTTGAGCAGATATTGCGTGGAATCACGACGCGTCCTGCCGCAACCAATCGCCGCAGTTTTTCGGCATCAATTCCTTCAGCCTCTGCCACGCATCTGATCTCTTCGGTGATCACGTGGCTGCAAGCACGGTTAAGTAGCGTCATTTGGCCACATCACATCCCATCAATCACACATCCACCAGGATATGTGCGCCCTGTTCTTCAGCGATTCTAACAAGATGGAGGATCTCTTCTGCTGGAAGCGAGATATCAAAGTCAGAAGTGGTGTAACGGTCCTTTCTCATAGTTTTAGCCACTTCGATCAGTCTGGAGACCATTTTTGGCTCATCGTACAAGTGATATCCCAGATCAGATGAAACAAACCGCAGATTGGCGTACTCCTCCGAAAGTATGTACAGGAGACACGCACGGTACTCCCTGTTGATGTACATGTCGAACTCTGACGATACGATCCCGCTTTTGTCGAGCTCCTTTAAAACGTCTGATGAGTATCGTTTGAGGTCGTCCTTGATTGATTGTGCTTTTTTCCGGCACAGATAGTCCTTAATGCCAATCCGCTCAAGCGTGACATCAAGATTCTGCGCCGGAAGCACTGCTGTGCCCTCATGCTCCCGGTACTCCGCAGCACCCACTACCAGCCGATACCTACCATCGCCCGGATTTTCGATCGTAACGCATCCGTCCTCGCCCGTTACGTACTTCATGGTCACCCCGATACCGCTTTCACGCATCAACGTTATAATTGCACCTTCGATCCCATTTCCATCTGCATCAGTGACTGTGATTGGCAGCGGGTTCTCGATCACCTTTGCACCCTCCGCGAGACGGAGCATCCGGTCGCTGGCGCTGTACGTCGCATCAGGATGATAGTAATCGTATAGGCGCATGAAGTCATCAGGTTGCGCAACCTTCAGGTCGTCTTCCGAAGCTGTAGCCGTATCGTGAGCCATTAGTATTTTTCGTATCTGGCGCTCGACCGTCCGGTGATAGCTGCTCAACATCTTATATGCTCTGCGATCGATCTTTAGTGCCTGAGCCAGTTCACCTGCCATGGCTGCAAATGAGTCGGCAGCGTCCTTGACACCATCGACATCCGTTGCATCTTTCCTATCCAGTGTAAATTCCTTCTCTGCAAGCCCGCTTTCATTCCAGAAGTAATCGGGAGGCATGAACTCCTTTATACTATCCTCTGTACTCGATATATCCCTGTGCATCCGGTCAATAATCGACTGACACAATTCCACGAACAAATCCCCAATCTCTTTAAGTCTCACAAGTTTTTCAGGACTCGATGCATCAAGCACCTCTTCTTCAAACTTTGTAAATTGTTCATGCTCGGTGACACCGATCGCAATATCGAGCGCCTCGAGCAGCGAGTTCCGATATGCCTGGCATTCCACTCTTGTCGCAGTCTTCAGCGCAGTGATGCCCTTCTCAAGCGTTGACACCGCTTCCCCGTAATCCTGCACATCTATATGTTCTTCGACCTTCACACCATGCATATCATGCACATCAGGCGACAGATCGCCGGCGTGGGTTGCAAGCTTATCCGCACCATCCGCGCACTCTCGAAGCGCATTTTCCGTAATATTCTTCAGGCGATCAAGATAATCAACAATTTCTTCGAGATCATCCTCGCCATCATCCGGCAGCACAAGAGCGTCTATTTCATGGAGATGTGATGCGAGATCATAGCCTGCAGCATCGAGCGCCTCGAGTTTCGTGCGTGCGTCATCGGTGCGCCGGACCGCATCGTCATGCAACCGATCAACAAAATTAAGCCTTGCTTGATCAAGAGTCTGACCGACCTCCCTGATCGCAAATAAGGTCACGCCTTTGATGATTTCCGGGTCACAGTCTACCGTCTGGCTGTCAGGATCGATGCTTCCACCGCTATTTTCTATCGCACCGAGGGCAGACTCCATCTCGGCTGCGCTCTGCTGGATGGTGATCGCATGAACGCCCTCAATCTCATGCATCCGTCTGCGTAGATGGAGAAAATCCCTGCCGATGTCGCGGAGTTCTCGGATCTTTACACGGGCAGCCGGGTCCTCAAGCCGCCGCTGTTTCACTGATTTGATATACCACAATGACGCAATGATAATGGCGGCTGGTACGCCGATGATCATAAACGCAGGCGTGATGTCGGGATCCGCGTACAAAAACAACGCAACCGCTATTATACCTATTAAAAGTACGGACAGGGCTGCGATGGCGATATTCCGTACATCTTGATTCATTATTCTGATTCTTATCGGCAGGACTTAAAACCCTATCGCAGAATGGTCAAAGAATAAATACCGTTAGGAATATAGACGTAATTGATGGAACTAAAAAGAACCGGATGGGGCATTGACCGGGTGCTAACGGCCATCCTGCTTATCACGATCATCGTCTCGATATGCCTGGTTGTTTACGTCGTCGTGACACCCAAACAGGGCGAGAAATTCACAGAATTCTATATGCTTGGTATGGGTGGGATGGCAGACGAGTATCCCATAGAGCTTACAGTCGGAGAGGATGGAAAGTTGATCATCGGTGTCGTAAATCACGAATACGCTGATGTTTTGTATCGGCTGGAAGTGAAACTCGATGGGGAAGTCATACACACGGAACAGATCAATCTGGCGCATGATGAAACATGGGAAGAGCCGTTCACGCTCAAAGCAACCGTAGAAGGGGACAATCAGAAGTTGGAACCGCTGTTGTACAGAGAAGGAGCAGATGAGGTATACCGGTCGCTTCACCTGTGGGTGAATGTCGCACCGCAGGGTTGACCCCCGGGTAAGATAGTCTTAAATACGATTGTGGTGACGGTGTTTTGTAAACTCGATAGAGCTAAAAATTCATCAGACCAACCCCGGGCATCCGGATCGTGTCAAGAATTGAGCAAACATCAAAATCATTAAAACCATCCCAATCATGAC
>JAYEGZ010000186.1:3959-18320 GCA_034659315.1 Methanobacteriota archaeon | reverse complement strand
GGTCATGCATAACATCTCTAACATTCATATTGTGGGTGTCTTGGTTCATCAGGTGTATCTCTTTCGGTGGTGCGATCAAGCAGATAATAGTATGTAATTATTTTTATATCATGTAACCCTGATCAAAACATTATCTCCTGTCTCGGGATCGGTCGCGATCGTGATAAGGATTTTCTTGTGGTTTTTTCTGCCTCAGCTAAACACACACACACACACACACATTGCCCATATAGTGCGTTGTGGCGGAGGTTTCCAGTATCCCAGCCAGTAACCACGGTTTAAATATCTTGCATCATAACATACAGGTCGAGGTACCTTTTCGTGAATGCCCATGAAAACCTGCGCAAACTAAACATTGAGTATATCGAACAATGGGTGCCGTACAGCATTCTTATCGGGATCGCTTCTGGCGCGTGTGCTGCGATCTTCCATGCTCTGCTCTCGGCGGTATCACAATATATACTTGGGGATATCGGGCATTATTACATCACCACCACCGGATGTGAACATTCACTACTATCGGTACCGTCTGTTATACTACCCGGTGCACTTGCAGACCCGCACACATGGTTTCTTGTAGCAATACCAGCCATTGGCGGACTTGTTGTAGGTTTTATTACATATCTATATGCACCAGAGGCGGTGGGCGAGGGAACTGATGCAGTGATTGATTCATACCACCACCAACAGGGAAAAATCAGAAGCAGGATCCCTATTGTTAAGACAATTACCTCTGCGATCACCATCGGAACTGGTGGGAGCGCCGGTAGAGAAGGACCGATCACACAGATTGGTGCTGGCTTTGGATCGTATCTTGCAGACAAGCTGAAGCTCAACGATAAAGGGCGGAGAATGATGTTAGTATGTGGTGCAGCAGGTGGACTCGGTAGCATATTCCGTGCACCATTTGGAGGCGCGTTATTTGCAATCAGCGTGTTATATAAAAAAGATTCGGAATTCGAATCGCTTGTTCCGGCATTTATCTCATCCATCGTTGCATATTCGGTCTTCTGTTCGGTCTCCGGATGGGGTTCGCTCTTCACGACTCCGGATTACACATTTACACATCCGACCGAACTCATCTTCGATGCAGTACTTGGCATACTCTGTGGTCTTGTCGCTATCCTCCACATCAAGGTATTTCATTGGATGCGCGATGCATTCGAAAAATTGGAGATAAAGAACTATCTTAAGCCGATGATCGGCGGTCTGTTGCTTGGATTGCTCGTCCTATTCATACAGCAGAGTTGTGGATCTGGATATTGCCTTTTTGGAGGTGGTTATGGATCCATACAATCTGCAATCGATGGAGAACTGGCGGTGGGGATTTTAATACTTCTTGTTTTGGCCAAGATTCTTGCCACCGCCTTCACCATCAGTTCCGGTGGCAGCGGCGGTGTATTCGCGCCATCACTTGTGATTGGTGGCACGCTTGGTGGTGCATTCGGTGTGCTGGCGAATGCCACGTTTCCCGAGATCATTGGCGAGATGCAGGCAACCTCGTTTGTCCTCATCGGGATGGCGGCGATGCTTTCCGGTGTTGCGAACGTTCCGATTGCTGCGATCGTGATGGTCTCTGAACTGACTGGAAACTACAACCTGCTACCGCCACTGATGTTTGCCTCGACCCTCGCATACCTGATCACCAGTAACTGGTCGATCTATGAAAAACAGGTCCCTGCGAGGGTGGATTCACCGGCACACCGCGAGGAACTGACCATTGGCGTTCTTGAAAACACGCTTGTGAGCGAAGCCATGTCTGTTGATATCATGCCCGCACATCCATCAAACAGTGCCCAGACTGTGCTAAACCTGATCCACAAGTACGGACACATCGGATACCCTGTGCTCGATGACGACCGGCTTGTCGGGGTCGTGACATTCGGGGACGCTGAGCGCGTGCCACCCGATGATCGTGATGAAACGCTCGTCGGAGAGATCATGGCAATGCCACCGATCGTGACATATCCGGATGAGTCGCTTGAGGATGCGCTGCACAAACTGGTCTTAAACGACATCGGAAGGCTTCCTGTGGTTGACCCTGCTGATGAGTCGAGGATGCTTGGCATACTCACGAAATACGACATCATACGGCTACATGCGCAGTTGAGCTGATTTGTCAGTGCGTTGGTACCCGCCCCGTGAGTGCCCCATAATCCATGCACCATAACGATTTTTCGTGACGTCCATCATTACCACTATATTACTCACCGCCAGAAACAGCAAATTTTAATCATCGGCATGACCTGCACGATCAGGGTCCTGCGCAATACACCATTTCTTCTTCCCGGAAAACCTCTTGTCGTCCCGGACCGACTTCCAGATATCCGTAAGCCTCATGTCGCGCACGTTTCCAGCCGTCTGCGGCAGGTAGGGGCATGGTCGTATCGAGCCGTCCACGCAGATGTGCAGCCACCGCTGCCCTGCAAGACATCCGAGCATCTCACCCTCAAAATATGTGTTCGCAAACATCCGGGGTCCACCGGGGCTTCTGTTGATGCGATGATACATCTCAAGTATCTGGCTGCGGTCGTCATCGGTGAGGCTGCCGTCCATCGATTCCCAGACCGAGAACTCATGTACCCCAAGATCGCAGGCAAGAGCATATAATTCCGGAAGTTCGCGCATCCGGTCGTGCGACACATGCGTTGACATAGTCACAAGCAGCCCCGCAGAAAGCCCGCACTTGATTGCGTTAATTGCACTGTCAAACGCACCATCGACCCGCCTGACCGCATCGTGTTTTTGGGGATCGGTGCTGTATATGCTGATCAAGAGGTTATGAAGTCCGCATTCCTTCAGTCTCGATGCGATTTCCGGCGTCATCTCGAGACCGGGCGTGAACAGGTTAATGATTGCGCGATCAGAATCGATGTATTCGATCAACTCGAAGAGACCTGCATGGAGCAGCGGGTCACCCTCCGTAAACGTGATGACAAACGCGCCCATATCCAGTGCCTGATCAATCGTTGCCTTGATCTCATCGAGTGTGAGTTCGTATTCGCCATCGCTCATCGCGCAGTGCTCACAATCGCATCCGCATTTCCGTGTGATCTCGAAAGAAACCGTTTCAGGAACATACTTCCCAAGAGCGATGCCCACTTCAGCCTTGACCAGTCGTTTGAAGACATTCCCAGGGATCGGCGGCAGCCACGTGGATGCGATGACCTGCTCCTGATCAACCCGTGCCGGCTTTTCATTGCTCAGCCGATCGTTCATCCTTTTGATAAATGGCTTGCACACCGGCGATAACGGACCCTCCGCCTTCAGCATCAGCACACGGTCATACTCGCAGTCGATAGATAGTCCCTGCATACGGAGCATGTTCACGCCAGACATGCGAAGATGATTGGGTGGGTAGCGTAAAAGGATTTGGGTTTGCATGGGGTTCCCTAAAAGTGGCGCACACCCCCGGGCATCCCGGATGCGGGACTTCCGGTTCGGTCTGGTGTTAGCCATCGACTCAAACACTTAAGCAATGTGGCAGCCGCCGTTTCCTTAAGAAATCTTAAAGTACGATCGGGTTTTAGATTTTCTTGATCGGTATGAATCCACGATACAACCCACAGACCATCGAGAACGAATGGCAGAAAAAATGGGACGAAAGCCGCATATTTCAGCCCGACATATCGGATAAAGAGAAATATTTTATAACAATCCCATATCCTTACCTAAATGGTAATTTGCACGCGGGGCATACCAGAACCTTCACCATAGGGGACGTTATAGCAAGATACCGACGAATGCTCGGTTTAAACGTCTTATTTCCGATGGCTTTTCATGCGACAGGTACACCGATCATCGGGCTTGCCGAACTGCTCGCAAAACGCGATCCTGAGACTCTCCGCGTTTATACAGAACTGCACGGCATCCCGGACGACGTGATCGCAAAGCTCGATTCTCCTGAATCGCTTGTGGAGTACTTTGGCACGGAATCAGAGGCAGCCATGCGGTTGATTGGCTATTCAATCGACTGGACGCGGAAATTCACAACAATCGACCCTGCATATACTAAATTCATTGAATGGCAGTTCAATAGGCTACATGAACTGGGGCATATCGTAAAAGGCTCACACCCGGTGAGATGGTGTCCGAATGACGAAAATCCAGTTGAAGATCATGATTTGCTCCACGGGGAGGGTGCAAACATCCTTGATTACACTCTTCTCAAGTTCAAACTCGCATCAGACGTGTCTGACGGATCAGACAGATCAAATGAATCGGATAGATCAGACGAGTGGATCCTCCCGTGCGCCACGCTGCGCCCTGAAACTGTCTTCGGGGTGACGAATCTCTGGGTCAATCCGGACGTCGTACATGCAAAGGTTGCGGTCAATGATGAGCGGTGGATCGTCAGCGAGGATGCGTACCGGAAGCTGACGCACACAGACAAGGTGGTTGAGAAGATCGGGGAGATCAAAGGTGCCGATTTGATCGGAAAGACGGTTAAAAACCCCCTGATCGATCGCGACGTACTGATCCTGCCGGCGAACTTCGTGGATCCGGCAAACGGGAGCGGGATCGTGATGAGCGTGCCAGCCCACGCCCCTTATGATTATCTTGCGCTCCGTGACCTGAAAGGCGTCAATCTTGGCGAGTATGGGATCTCAGGCGATGTATCCGACTTCGAGATGATTTCGCTGATCAGCGTCCCTGGTATGGGTGAGTTTCCTGCCATCGAGGTAGTGAACGAACTTGGCGTTAGTGACCAGTCAGACCCACTCGCAGAACAGGCTACGAAGTTTGTGTACCGAAAGGAGTTTCACAGCGGGGTACTCAAGGAAAATACCGGGAAGTACTCTGGGATCACTGTTTCAAAGATAAAAGATGTTTTAACCCGGGATCTGGTCGAACGCGGTGTTGCCGACATCTTCTACGAGTTTAGCGAACTGCCCGTCGTGTGCCGATGCGGGACAACGTGCGTTGTGAAGATGGTGAAGGACCAGTGGTTCGTCAACTACTCAAATCCGGAGTGGAAAAACCGGGTATACACCCATCTCTCCGATATGCAGATCATTCCTGCAGAACTGCGCGTCGAATTTGAAAATAAGATCGATTGGCTCAAAGACAAGGCGTGCGCCCGTAGAAAAGGACTCGGGACAAGGTTGCCATGGGATAACGAGTGGCTCATTGAGTCTCTCGCAGATTCAACGATCTATATGTCGTATTACATCATCTCAAAGTACCTTGACCGGATAGCTGTTGACCAATTGACACCTGCGTTCTTTGATTATGTGCTGCTCGGGAAAGGAGATGCCCACAACCTGCCAATCGACGAAGATCTTGCAAAACAGATCCGTGCGGACTTAGTATACTGGTATCCTGTCGACATAAGGTCATCCGGAAAAGATTTAGTCCCAAATCACCTTCTGTTCTTCCTGTTTCACCATGTAGCGATCTTTCCGAAGGAAATGCTCCCTCGTGCGATTGCTGTCAATGGGTTTGTCTCTCTCGAAGGCGCGAAGATGAGTAAGTCAAAAGGACCGCTGCTCACGCTGAAACATGCAGTCACCGAGTACGGGGCGGACGTCACAAGATTATACATCCTTGGCACCGCCGAACACACCCAGGATGCAGATTGGCGGTCCAAGAGTGTGAACAACAATCAGAAACAAGTTGAAAAATTCTATAATCTTGTATACCGCGTTATCAGTGATCCAAATGTGGATGAACCGCCAAAAATCATCGATAAATGGGTGATGAGCCGGCTTCAATACCGGATTTCTGAAGCGAGAGCTGCTCTTGAGGTGCTCCGCACGAGACACGCACTCCAGAACGCGTTCTACCTGTTGATGCAAGATCTGAAGTGGTATCAGCGCAGAGGCGGTGTTTCGTCACTGAAAGATGTTGTGCATGTCTGGATCAGGTTGATGGCTCCGTTCATGCCACATATCTGTGAGGAACTGTGGAAAGGGATCGGAAAGGATGGTTTTGTCTCGCTTTCTGAATATCCCGCTCCGGATCCAAAATTGATTAACAGACATGCCGAACAGGCAGAAGAACTGGTCGAGAGCACGCTTGATGACATTGAGGAGATCATCCGGGTGACGTCGATGAAACCGGAGCGAATAACGCTGTTCACAGCACCGGTCTGGAAGAATACAGTGCTTGAGCAAGCGCTTCTGGCGAGCCGGGCTGGAAAACTGGATATGGGCGCTCTGATGAAGGAATTGATGCAGGATCCAGAAATAAAGAAACATGCGCGGGATGTTCCTAAGTTTGTGCAGCAGTTGATTAAGGATGTGCAGACATGGGACGCTGTGCAGGTTGACAACCGTCTTGGGGGACTTGATGAGTGCGCTGTACTTTCAGAGTCGCGTGAGTTCTTTGAACGGGAACTCGGGTGCGCAGTCGAGGTGCTGGATGCTGATGCTGTCGATGCTGCCGGCGACGATCTTGACCCACAGGGCAGGCGGAAATTCGCAGAACCGGGTAGACCTGCGATTTATGTCAAGGACGCGAACTAAAAGTTTCGATGCTGTTATTTTGCCGATAAAAATGCTGAAAACGAGATACTGAGGAGTCGGTTATACATCCACCCCACATTCAACAGGCGCCAAAAGAACCTTTTATGTACATTACGCACAAATCCACCATACGTTAAACGCGAATAACAGGAGATGATCAGTAATGCAAATGGCACCCCAGATGGGGTATGATCGTGCAATAACCGTGTTCAGTCCGGATGGAAGGCTTTTCCAGGTAGAATATGCCAGAGAGGCAGTGAAGCGAGGTACAACCGCGTTAGGGATCAAAACAGCCGAGGGCGTTGTATTGCTGGTTGACAAACGGATTACAAGTCATTTACTTGAATCCGGATCTATCGAGAAGATTTTTCAGATCGATCAGCATGTTGGTGCAGCGACATCGGGGCTGGTTGCGGATGCACGTGCGTTGGTAGACCGTGCGCGTGTAGAGGCGCAGGTCAATCGACTGTATTATGACGAGTCAATCGGGGTGGAGACTCTTGCAAAGAAGATCTGCGACCACAAACAAACATATACGCAGTTTGGCGGTGTGCGTCCTTATGGCACAGCTCTTCTGATTGCCGGGGTGGATGATCACCGGGCAAGGCTTTTTGAGACTGACCCCAGTGGCGCGTTGCTTGAGTATAAGGCAACTGCGATTGGCGCGGGCAGGGCAAAGGCGATGGAGATTTTTGAGAAAGAGTATACCAATGACATCAGTATGGAGAGTGCAATCCGTCTTGGACTAGTGGTACTGCATCAGGTTTCTGACGCCACATTCACGGTCGATACGATTGAAGCAGGATCGGTGACGCTTGAAGATCACACATTCAAAAAAATCGAAAGGGACGTACTCGCGCAGTATGTCGATGAGATTGTCAAGGAATTTAAGGCGAAGGAACCGGAGACTGAAGATACTGAGGAATAGTCATGGTCACACTTGATAACGCGATCACAGCACGACTGAAACGGGGTGGTAAACACTTTGAGGTGCTGGTCGATCCCGAACTTGCATTACGCGCTCACAAAGGAGAAGATGTTGACCTATCCGAGATGCTTGCAGTTGAGGACGTGTTTGAAAACGCGAGTCGTGGCGAGCACCTGTGCAGGGATGACTTAGAGAAAGTCTTTGACACCGCAGACATCCTTGCAGTCGCCGAGCACATCGTAAAGCACGGAGAACTTCACCTCACGAAAGAGCAGCGCAAACAGATAGTGGAGGATAAGCGGAGACAGGTGGTAAGCGCCATCGCAGCGGGCGCATTCAATCCACAGACAAAGGCGCCGCACCCGCCTGCAAGGATCGAGAAGGCGATGGAAGAGGCAGGCATCCACATTGATCCGATGAAGGGTGTTGACGAACTGGTGAGCACGACGATGAAAGCGATCCGCCCGATCATCCCAATCAGGTTTGATACCGTCGAGATCGCCGTCAATGTTCCAGCCGACTATGCTACAAAAGCGTACGGCGAGATCACTGGTTTTGGTGAACTGCAAAAGGAGGAATGGCAGTCGGATGGATCCTGGATCGGTGTTATCAAGATTCCTGCAGGCATGCAACTCGATTTTTATGGTCTTGTGAACCGTGTAACCAAGGGCGGTGCTGAGACCAAGCTTCTGAAATAGAAACGGCAAGGAAAGATAAAGGTAGTAATATGGGAAAGAGAATTGTTATTCCAGGTGATATTTTATCTGATGATATAAAAATGTCAGGCAGTGGCACTTATGTCGCCAATGGGGCTGTGCGTGCCGCATTGTACGGGCTCATGAACCAGGGGGAACGCTACATCAGCGTGATCCCGCTCGCAGGTAAGTACATCCCACAGCCCAGCGACCGCGTGATCGGGGTCGTCACCGAGGTTGCATATTCAAACTGGATCGTGGATATCAACGCGCCTTATGATGGTTTGTTACATATCTCCCAGTATCCGCGACGGATCGAGATCGAACAGATGAGTAGCTATCTGAAGGTGGGCGACTGTATACTGACGATGGTGAGGGACGTTGATGCCGGCATGAAAGTTGAACTTACGCTTCGAGACAAGGACCGTGAATTAAGGCACCTCTCTGAAGGACGCGTCATTGCCATCAATCCAACGAAGATGCCGCGAGTGATCGGGCGCAGCGGCGCGATGATCCGGCTACTCAAGAGTGAGATAGGATGTAATATGTTTGTCGGGCAGAACGGGCGGATATGGATCCACGGCAACGACGATCGTGTCGATCTGGCAATTCAGACTGTCAGATACATCGAAACGAATGCGCACACGCCAGGATTGACAGATCGTGTGCAGGCGTTCCTGAACGCGAAAAAGAAAGCAAGATTTGGAAAAACGCATGAAAATGGAAACGAAGAGGAATGGTGATGAGTGAAAAACCAGAGCATTTTATTGTAGACGGAAAGAGACTTGATGGGCGGGGCGTTGATGAGTTGCGACCGATCAAGATCGAGATTGGTACGCTTGGCAGGGCTGACGGCTCCTGCTACCTTGAATGGGGCAACAACAAAGTATTAGCAGCAGTTTATGGCCCCCGGGAACTTCATCCGAGACATAGACAGAAGATGACCAGATCAGTCGTACAGTTTCGATATAATATGGCTTCATTCTCGGTGGATGAGCGGATAAGACCCGGACCAAGCAGACGGAGCATAGAGATCTCAAAGGTGAGTCGTGAGGCATTTGAACCTGTGGTCTTCACCAAATTCTATCCAAAGACTGCAATCGACGTATTTGTAGAGGTATTGCAGGCAGGTGCAGGCACCAGAACGGCAGGCATCAATGCCGCATCGCTTGCACTCGCTGATGCAGGCATCCCAATGCGTGGGCTTGTCAGCGCGTGTGCCGTCGGAAAGGTGGACGGCGAACTCGTGATTGACTTGATGAAGGAAGAGGACAATTATGGTGATGCGGATGTGCCAGTTGCTATGACTGCAGATGGGCAGATCACGCTCCTCCAGATGGACGGACACCTGACCATTGATGAGTTTCACAAGGCGCTTAGGCTGGCAAAAATTGGGTGTGACCGGATGTATGCGTTGCAGCGTCAGGCACTGGTCGAGAAGTATGGCAAGGAATCTATGACCGAGACAGAGGATGATGGCGACGCACCGGAAGGTGATGGCGATGAGTGATGATGTGATGGTAGAGATTCAGCGCGACCATCTCCTAAACCTGATACTGAAGGGTGAGCGAGAGGATGGTCGTGCATTTGATGAGTTTCGAGAGATTGACATTGAAACGGACGTCATCGCTACTGCGGATGGTTCAGCCCGCGTGAAGCTTGGAAAGACTGAACTGCTGGTTGGTGTGAAGATCCAGCCGGGCGAGCCTTTTCCGGACACACCGGATAAGGGCGTGCTCATTACAAACGCAGAGTTAATTCCGCTAGCATCCCCTGAATTTGAGGCAGGTCCCCCGAGAGAGAAAGCAATCGAGATTGCACGGGTCGTTGATCGTGGCATCAGAGAGTCGAAATCGATCGATCTCGAAAAACTCTGCATAACCGCGGGCGAAAAGGTCTGGATCATGTTCGTAGACATTCATGTGCTGAACAACGAGGGCAACATCCTTGATGCAGCCTCGATGGGTGGCATCGCAGCGCTGCTCACCGCAAAGATACCAATGTCCCAGTATGGTATGGGTGATGATATCCCACTCCCTGTAAGGGATATTCCGGTCGCGGTCACTGTGGTTGAGTTTGGCGGCGCGCTGCTGCTCGATCCATCGCGCACAGAGGGCGCAATCGCAAGCACATCCATAATTGTCATCACAAACAGCGACGGCAGCATCTCTGGCATGCAGAAGAGCGGATCAGAGTCGCTCACAATCGAGCAGGTCCTGCAAGCTGTTGACATGGCAAAGGCAGCAGCTGATGAGATACGGGAGAAATTCCTGGATGTATAATATGGCAGATGCTGTAGATACGAATAATACAGAGAAAAGAAAAGTCCTGGAGGCATAAATGGTCAAACACACAAAAGGATGGAAAACAAAGTCCGCCGGTAGGTTCGGTGTGCGTTACGGGCGTAACATCAGGAAGAAAGTCGCCAACATCGAAGAGAAGACCCATCACAAGCACAAATGCACTCAATGCGGTTTTCCTTCGGTGCGCCGCGTTGGCACTGGCATCTGGCGATGCGCTAAATGCGGGCACACCTTTGCAGGCGGCACATACATTCCGCACACATCGGTCGGGACGACCGTTGCAAGGTCGGTGAAGCGTGCAATCGAGCAGAGAGAACGCGACGCGATGTTATCGGAGGCGTGAATGGGATACCGATGTGTCCGATGCAAGGAACCAGTCGAGATTGATTATGAATACCGGGGTATCCGGTGCCCCTACTGCGGACACCGGATCCTGCTCAAGGCGCGCCCGGTCCGGATCAATCGGGTTCGCGCCGAGTGATCAACGTGGTGGACACGGCAGAATTCCAATTCGATTTTGGCAGCGATGCGCCCGCAATCTATCGGGCGTTGCTGCCTGAGGCTGCCGCATCGTTTCCGAGAAGTCGGGTGATGATATCGCGGGAGGCTGAGGTACTATATCTCAGCGTAGCGGCTGACGGGGTTGCCGCACTGCGTGCTGTGCTGAATACGTGGCTACGATTGATCAGGGTCGCACATGAGATGGTGGGGATCTGCGAGATTCACGAGCGCAGGTGAGGAGTGACGGTTTACCAGCCTCAAGTTGCACTGATTGTTGGTAGTGTACCAATCCCGAATGGTTAATGGCGCATGTTTAGCTATACTTCACACCGGCACAGACCTGAGCTTTTTTAAATCAGCTGATACCCAATTTGTGGGATTAAACGATTTTTTCACAAAAAATCGAGTAAAAACTGCCCTTCTGGTGGGGCTGGCGATATACTTTTTCGTAAATGAAATGGTGCGTAGAGTGGGGCTGGACGTTATAGTGTACATACCATAAAAAGCGCAGTTTATGCCTTATGCTCGAGTATAACCACAAGATTACACAGATTTCCACGAGAAAGACTACCATCTTCTTTGTTAATCTCGTAAAATCTCGTGGTTTTTCACCTCAGCTAAACACATACACCAAAACTAAAAAATCAGAGATCATGCCCGGTCAACCGCGTACTTCGTATACATCATCGCCTCGATCTGGTTCGTGCGCAGCAGCCGCATCAGCAGGCGATAATCCGCCCCGTTTGTGGCAACCTTTCTGGCAGGCGGCAGCACAGCACCGCCACCCTTCAGAAATAGCGTACCTCCCTTCATCTTGCCACCAACAAATCCCTTCGACTTCCCCTTCACGATCAGTACGCCGCCGCGCATGTCAGCAGCAGCAAACTCTCCGGTGTTGCCTTCGATGATCACCGCGCCCCCTGCAAGCAGCGTTCCTGCGTTCATGCCCGCATTACCACAGACCCTTAGAAGCCCGCTCTTCATCAACATACCAACACTGAGATCAACATCGCCTTTCACAATTACAGTGCAATCAGCGCTGCACCGCGCGGCGATTGTGTCCCGCAGAACACCGTCGCTCAACGTTAGGGTCCGCGTCCCCTCATCGAATGTGTTTGGCGGCAGCAATCTGTCTGATACACCACCATGGAGAAACTCTGTGATCGACCGGTACTTGCGAAAACCAGCCAGGTCCGACTCTACCTCGATGATGTTGCCCATCGGTTCTGCCACCGTTCCGCGCACATAGATGCTGCCTGACGCAAGCCCCATCCCCATCCGCGTACCGGCGTTTCCGTCCACGATCGCAGTCCCAAGTTCTATGATGCCGCCAGTGCCGCCAAAGTAACGCAGGTCCGCGCCGGCGTTTGAGCAGAACCGCTTGCCGACGTCGCCGTTGATGTGGAAGGTCTCTTTGCGCCGCATGGACGTGACAAGATCACGATATGTGTAATCAGTGCCATTCTGGGACGGGACCGTGTCGTCCGGATCAAGTTCCTTGCCCAGGTGCTGCCAGTAGAAGTTGTATGTGAAATCGCAGACACATTTCTCTGGCGATGCAAACGTAATCTCAATTCCCATCTACGGCATGCTCCTTGAATACATGTTGGAAGAGACTCCGCCGATTAGCCCGGCAATAGCATCGTCCATAAACGGTCCGAGTTTACTGAGAATTCCCGGTTTATTCTGATCAAACCTCGTAAACTCAAACATGCCTTTGTATCCACCGATGTACTTTGCAATCGCAATCCCGATGACCTCGTCCGCAATCAGGAATACCGGATCGCGCTCGTAAACGGATGCGGATATGCCGGGCAACTTGCCACTTGCGCCAGCTTCTTCGAGAAGAACCGCTGCATACAGGAGTATACACAGGTTCGGATCAGATAATGAAAAAGCAAGTTCGCGACCGAATACGTCTCTTGCAAGCGCCTCGGTCTCTATTCCAGGATGCGGGACATACATCTCCATCGCCGCGTCCGTGATCGCGACGACAGTGATGCCGCGCATCTCAAGTGTCTCAAGGATGTCTCGATTCTCTGCCATGGTTATCCCAAGTGTTGCCGGTATTTCGATCGAGTATTAGATATGTGTTCTGGTTGCACAGAATAAATACCCACGAGTTTTGAGAGTTGGGACCCGCGGGTCTTCATTTTATACATCCAATTCATGCACAAGGCTTATATATCGACACATAGACCACACAACAAAATTATCATCGGAGAACAATGTCATGAAACTACCTGTGATCGAGCTACCAGATGTTCAGGCGAGTCACCCGGCGATACCGATCAACCTCACGCGTGTCGGTGTCACCGATGTTAAGAAACTGATTGAGATCGCACGCGAGGGCAAGCGCCCAATCGTGCTTATCGCAAGGTTCAACATCTTTGTTGACCTGCCGTATGACCGCAAAGGCGCAAACCTTTCAAGAAACTTTGAGACGATCGATGAGGTGCTGGAGGAGGCGGTCAAGGCACCGGTGTACGAGATAGAAGAACTATGTGGCGTGGTTGCACGCCGCTTGCTTACCAAGCACGAGTATGCGTCTCGCGCCGAGGTGCAGATGAACAGCGAATATGTGGTTAAACGAGAGACGCCGGTAACGCAGATGAAATGTCAGGGCGTGGCGGACATCTTTGCAGAGGCGGTCGCCACGAGATCTGATGGAGACGGAGACATTATGGTCAGGAAACTGGTGGGTGCAGAGGTTCTCGGAATGACTGCATGTCCGTGTGCGCAGGAGATCATGCGGGATCGTGCTAGAAATGAGATGCTTGACCTCAAAATCCCGGAAGCCACGATTGCACAGTTCCTGAGCAGGGTGCCTATGGCGACCCACAACCAGCGCGGGCGGGGAACCATCTCCATCGAAGTACATGACCGGTATGATGTCTCGCTTGAGAAACTGATCGATCTCATTGAACACTCGATGAGTTCTACGATATTTGAACTGCTCAAGCGATCGGATGAGGCGGCGGTAGTTGATGCCGCGCACCGGAACCCGAGATTTGTGGAGGATTGTGTTCGCGCGATGGCGCGCTCGATCGTGGAGCGATTCGCGCATCTTCCGGACGATTCCCTGATCTCAATCAAGCAGATCAATGAGGAGAGTATTCACCAGCACAATGCGTGTGCCGAGCGGCTTGCCACACTGGGAGAACTCAGGACAGAACTGACTGAGATGAATATAATCATCGACCAAAGCGTTTAAATCCATTAAGCGCCATTATAATATTGTATATTAGTGGGGAGGGTGAAATTGGGTGAAACGACTCTGGTAGCCGTAAGGGTTAGAGGCCGCGTAGTGTCTGCGGTGCAATTGATTTTTAAGCGGATCCTGAGGACTGGAGAGCTTCGCCGCCGGATAGTAACCACCCCACCAGAGCCTGTGATTTCAGATGACGTAACCGAGAGTGAAAACGGGTATGGCTCCGAATACGATTCACCATTCGCACAAGAAGAAG
>JAYEGZ010000186.1:0-3859 GCA_034659315.1 Methanobacteriota archaeon | reverse complement strand
TGACGTGGCTAACAGGGCGGGTGTGGTCGACGCTGCCGACAGTGCCGGGGGCGGGGTCGCCGAGGTGGAGATCATGCCACCGACTGCGTATGTGAAGCTGCAATCCGTAGGAAACGAGGCAGATCATGTCAAGATCGCAATGGAGCTTCTGGATTTCCTGCTCAAGATGGTCGGACCCAATAATCTACCGAGCATCCTTGATTATTATATCGAGATCGGGTGGATCAGCGAAACCGCACGCCTCGATCTGCTTGCTTATGCAAGCGGTCTTGGATTTGCGGAGGATAAGCCGGACTGGAAACTGAGCACAGAAGACCATCTGAAATCACTCTGGTTCATCGACCAATTATGCGGGCATAAAACCGATAAAACCAGGCTGTTCCGCGTGAATCATGAAATCACAAAGATGCACAGGGGAATTGACGTACTCTACGAGATGTGATCCTTACACGACAGTATATGTGAGATTGAACGCCCGTATCGTTCGATCACCTCGATCTGCTCTTTCGCGCTACCAAAACGGTTCTCTTCGATTCTGTGCTTTGTATCCTGCCACATTTCCTAAGACCACCACAGATGCCACAATAACACCGTCCTATGATTCAAAATGCGATTACAATGGGATTCTAATAGTGATCTCACATTCCACGGGTCGCCATCCATTTCTGCGCAATTTCTGCTGATAACGTTATTAAATATTAAGAAAATATTATATTTATACTGTAGTGGCACAACTCACCCAATTTCATATATATTTGGTTAAGACTCGACCAAACGGAACTACTCCGGCACCTAAAGACAACATCAGGTGACTTCGCTATACCTACACTGCTTGACCCGGAGCACAACCTGCACCAAACCGGGAATTTAACCGCTGAGTGCGCAGGGGAGTGCAGAGAGGGATACACGGTTAACTTCTCTGCGAATCTCCGCGTACTCTGCGGTTATGTTTCTTGCCCGAAAGTTTGCGATCGCACTCGAAAAGCTTCCCGCGGTGAATGGGGTGCTGATGCGGATGTCAGCAACGACAACCACACCATATCACCTATGCGCTCCTGGGGTCATGTACGGCTGGCGGCGCGATCCGCCCATGATGACGGCTTGTTTGCGCAGCAGGTAGCACGACGCCACGACACCATTACACAAGCACGCTCACACCGATCCGCATCTCAACACCCTCGACATCCCAGTCCTTCACAAGATCGCCAGACGCAGTCATGTCGCCGATCGTCATTTCCCTCGCGCGGACCTCACCCGCAACAAATCCGGCCATGCTGTTTAAGAAATCGCTCACTCGCGTATCTGATATCCCCAGCGTGACCTTGATCCAGTCATTAACCTCCAGGTCAAGCTCTTTTCGCATGTCCTGGATCCGGCGTATCGCCTCCGCCGCGTAGCCATCTGCCTCAATCTCTGGCGTGAGCGTGGCATCAACGTACACGATGCCATGCATAAATTCGGAATCGGCGGCAAATTCGGGAACAATGCTCTGGAAATTGACCATATCGCCGGTGATTGTTACAACGCCGGATGTACTACCGGTAACATCGAGATCGCATGTCCATTCGCCCGCCTTTCCGATTGCATCCTTGACGGCTCTTGCATCAGCCACCTTGATCGCATCAGCCACCTTTCCGGCGTCCTTCTTGAATGCCGGACCAAGTTTCGCCATATCGGGGATAGTCTCTATCCCGAGTTCATCCCATTCGTCGCCAACGCCGAGCAAAACGACCTCATCCGCATTGGTTTGCTCTGTAAGCACGTCTTTCAGCGATTCCACCGCCCGCACGATTCCCTCGTTGGCAGGCGCTATCACGATCCGCCTGACCGCCCACCGAAGCTTCCTCTTCGCCTTCTGTCGGGCGTTTGCGGCAGCCTCCACAATCCTCCTGACCTCTGCCATGTCTGCCTCAAGCTCGGGGTCAATCAGGTCTTCGGCGGGGGCGAGCCAGTCACATGCATGTACTGATTCGCGCTTCCCCTCCGCCCCCACACTTGCCCCCACACCCTCGAGGTTCTGGTAGATCGCCTCTGAAAGATACGGCATGAACGGGGCGGTTATTCGCGTAATAATTGTGAACACATCGCAAAGAACCCTGTAAACCGCCAGTTTGTCAGGATCGTCCGCCTCGGTCCATGTACGAGGTCGGATCAACTGGATATACCATCGTGAGAGGTCTTCGAGCACGAATTCAAGGATTGCGCGGGTCGCGACATGCAGTTTATACTCATCCATTGCAGACGTAACATTGCGTATGAGCGAGTTCGCCCTCGACAGAATCCACCGGTCCTCCTGCCTGAGCGCACCACGTATCGATTCAAACGAGATGCTTTTCGGGTCAAAGCCGTCAAGAACCATGTACGGCAGCGGAAACCTGTAGACGTTCCACAGAATGTTTAAAGAACGGTGTACGGTTGCAACCTCGTCCTGATTGAACTTCAGATCGTCCCACGGCGCATTTGCGGAGAGCATATACATGCGCAGCGTATCTGCCCCAAACTTCTCGATCACGGTGTCGGGCGCAACAACGTTGCCCAGGCTCTTTGACATCTTGTTCCCGCTTTCATCCAGCGTGAAACCATGCACAAGCACGCTTTTGTACGGTATCCGGTTGAATGCAACCATGCCCGCGCCAAGTTGCGAATAGAACCAGCCGCGGGTCTGGTCATGCCCTTCCACAATGAAATCGGGTGGCCAGAGTGTCTCAAACGCACTCAGAGTGTGCGGATAGTCAAGAGTTGCCCACGAGGCGACCGCAGAATCGAACCAGACATCAAAGACATCCTCAACACGCCGGCACTCCCCGCCGCACGAACATGCGAAGGTGACCTCATCGACCCACGGGCGGTGCAGATCAGGCAGTTCAACGCCGCTCCTTGCTTTAAGTTCATCGCCAGTCCCGATCACCTCGTACTTCCCGCAGGAGTCGCAGACCCATATCGGAATCGGGACGCCCCAGTACCGCTGCCGTGATATGCACCAGTCCCTGGCTCCGGCGACCCAGTCACGGAACCTTGCAGACCCTGCCCAGTCCGGATACCAGCTCACCTTTGCGATCTCGTCCAGCATCTGTTCCTTAAGCTGTGAAATCTTCAAAAACCACTGTTCGGTCGCAAGATATATGATCGGCGTCTTGCACCGCCAGCAATGACCGTACCGGTGCACAATCGTTTCGCTTGCAAGCAGACACCCGCGCTCATCGAGATCGTTGGTGACCTGCTTGTCAGCGTCCTTGACGTATATGCCTTCGTAGGTGCTTGCATCGATGGTATACCGCCCGTCCGGTCCGACAGGGCAGAAAGCCGAAAGCCCGTGCTCTGATCCAAGTTCAAAATCCTCCACACCGTGTCCGGGCGCTATGTGTACGCATCCGGTGTTTTCAGTGGTCACGAACTCCGCCGGAAATACTTTGTGCTCAAATTCAGCCTGTTTTGGCACGATATCAACAAGCGGATGTTTGTACTGCGTTCCAACTAAATCACTTCCATAACAGACATCAAGAAGCTCATAATCCTGATATTTGCCTGCTCGTAACACTGAATCGATCAGATCGGAAGCAAAGATTAATATCTCACTTTTACCGTCCTTGTGTGCCCGCACCTTCGAGTATTCAAAGTCAGGATGCACCGCCACAGCAATATTTGCCGGAATCGTCCATGGAGTCGTTGTCCAGATGACGATGAACGTATGCTCCTCACCAATCACCGGAAACTTGACATAGATCGATGAATCGGTCCGGTCGCCATATTCGACCTCAGAATCGGCGATCGCGGTCTCACATCTGGGGCACCAGTTCACCACACGCATGCCTTTTTCGAGCAGGCTTTTCTCGTTGGCTTGTTTGAGCGTCCACCAGAC
>JAYEGZ010000185.1:0-27816 GCA_034659315.1 Methanobacteriota archaeon | reverse complement strand
TCATCCTCATCAAAAAGAGTCGTCTGCCCCGCATCGTAAAAATCCGGTCCGATGAGCGAGTTCCCGCACTTGATATTGCCCCCGAGATTCGGAAGCATGCCCTCCATTCCCAGTTTCACCTGTTGGTTTACGCTCTCCCTGCTTTCGTTCTCAAGCACCTTTAACTGCAAACTCAGTTTCGTGACCTCGACTGCCTGCGAGTCGATATCAACGCCGTAGATGTTGTTCAGAAGAATCCTCTTCTTCTCATCTGTTGTCAGATACCATTCGTTCTCTCTGACCTGAAAAACCGCCTTCTTGTGCTTTTTCGGCTTGTTCGCAACATACCAGTCCAGATGATACTTCAGGAGATGTGTGTACGCACCGATAAGAAAACTTCCTGAGCCACATGCAGGGTCGAGTATCTTGATCTCTGCAATCTCTTCGGGTGTCTTTCCCGCAACCAGTTTGCCAACCGTGTTCTTGACGATGTAATCAACGATGTACTGGGGCGTGTAGTACACTCCGCCCGCCTTCTTGACCTCTGGCTTCGTCTCCACCTTTGCCTGATGCCCCGCAGTCAGCCTGATGACCTTACCCAGGAACTGCTCATACACGTTTCCCAGGATCTCAACGCCGAGAACCGAGAACTCATACGGCGATTTCGGATAATACAAACTCCCTATAATCGTTTTCAAGACCTTATCATCAATTCTCAAGCGTGGCGTTATCCCGTCCTCGCCAAAATCGAATATGCCGCTGTTGTATTTCAGTTCCGAAAGTTTAAAATGGTTCAGCAAGTGCGTGTAGATGTCGGTGGATTCGGCTGTCGGTTGCAACTGCCCGTAAGGCTCAATCCCCCGGTCTTCGCAGATCCTGAGGAAGATGACTCTGTCTATGATCTTCTGCACCGCATAGTTTAACTCGTAGATTGACGCATCAGGATTCCTGAGAGCGATGTTTTTAGCAAGCATTTCACGCCAGCTCTCAATCTCCTTTAAGAATTCGCTATCAACTTCCGCAGTGCCCCGCTTGCCCTTCGTTGACTGCGCGTACCGATCAAAGCTTCCTTTGAGAACCGCGTCCTTGGAAAAGACATCATATATCTCATCAAACTTATCGAGATACGCATCAAACGTATAATACCCGATCCGTCCCACGCTGGCTTTGTCGTTCGGAGCAGGCTTGATCCGGCAGTCGTAGATCGATATTTCCTCAAAATCAGTCACGATGGACAATGGCAGCTTTGCGCTCCATGCGTACCGCCTCAGTTGGTATGACGGGGCAACGTCATCTTTTATGTTCACCGCGGGCTTCTTCGCTTCGACAAAGAACTTCCGCATACCACCGATTCTGAAACTGTAATCCGGCGCTCTTGTCGAACGCCCCACCTTTATCGAATCCTCGTGAACAACATCCTTGTACTGCTCTGCATGACCCTGCTTATTGCCCACATCCCAGCCCAGCGCTTCAAAGAACGGGTCAATGAATTCCCTTCTTACCTGCGTTTCATTGTATGCCGATTTTTTGTAGACGTCAAGGTTATACCGAAACCGCCCGGCAAGTTCCTCGACCTTCTGCTTTGCCTTGTCTTTCGTTTCGTCTTTCGGCATCATATCAAGAATGGTGCACCGTGCTTCATTATATTTGCTGCAAGAATCCTTACCGATTTTTCTTGAAACCTGAGGTCCAGCCCAGTTATGTACGAGTTGCCGCTGGCTGCCCGAAAAACTCGCCCGGAACGTATGTTGGGACTGAGACGCGCCTTTAAGCTTGCAAGCGCACAATGTCTTAAGCGGGGTATCCGGGTGCCATCGGTGATGTGGTGTCGCACTGGCATGGGTGGTGTACATGAATTTTGTCCCAAAGCCCCGGGTGTAGGAAACACTTAAATCAGTTTGTTCCGACATATAAAGCAACATGGCACGAATGTATTCACGCAGAAAAGGAAAATCAGGATCGACCAGACCCAACCGAACGGAGATACCGTCGTGGGTCGAGATTGATGCAGAAGAACTCGAAGAGCACATCGTCCGATTATGGAAAGCGGACAAGTCCTCAAGCGAGATTGGAATGATCCTGCGGGATCAGTATGGTATACCTGACGCCAAACTGGTCACAAATAAAAAGATCATGCATACGATCAGGGACCACGGTCTGGCACCAAATTTCCCGGAGGGCATGCGCAACCTCATCGTTAAAGCGCTTAGACTACGCACACATCTTGGTGAAAACAAAAGGGACGTTCATAACAAACGTGCGCTGCAACTGACCGAATCCAAGATCAGGCGACTTGTAAAATATTATCGCAAAACCGGCGTGCTTCCTGCGGACTGGGTATACAAACCAGACACTGCCGAGATGTTAATCACACGATAAATATCTGGTATTGCGACTGGCGTTTATGGAAAATACAATATATAAAAATTACGCCGATCTGCCCAAAATCGTGCTGCCCGCGGGGCAGGAAATATTCATTAGCGACAGCACGATCAGGGATGGCTCGCAGATGCCGGGTGTTGTGATGAAACGCATGCACAAGCTCAAGATCTACGAGTTTCTGCATGAGATCGGGATCGAGAAGCTGGAGACATTTGTATTCCACAAGCGGGACAAGGACGTAATCAAATCCATGCAGGATATTGGATACGAGTATCCCGAGATCACCGGTTGGGCTCGTGCGCTTCCCTCGGACATCGATTTCGTGCTCGATGTGGACGGCATCAAAGAGACCGGGATTCTGATGTCGGTCTCTGATTCGCATATCCTCGATAAGATGCAACTCGCCAGCCGGGAGGAAGCCAGCGAACGGTATCTGAATGCGCTCCAGTATGCAGTCGATCATGGGCTGCGCACCCGTGCGCATCTCGAGGACATGACCCGTGCCGATCTACATGAGTTTGTGTATCCACTCGTTCATGATATCCTTGATATCGATCCGGATTGCACCATCAGAATATGCGACACACTCGGTTTCGCAGTTCCGTTTGCGCAGGCATGCGAACCCTACAGCATCCCGAAGATCGTCACCAGACTCAGGGAACTCGGCACAAAGAACATAGAGACCCATATACATGACGATTTCGGGCTCAGTGTCTCATCAACGCTCGCAGGATTTGAGCATGGAGCCAACTGGTCGAGTCTGACGTTCCTTGGACTCGGGGAGCGGTCCGGAAACGCGGAACTCGAAAAGATTCTCTTGTTCCTGACAAGGCGAATCGAGGGATTCGATAAATACGATCTCTCCTGCATGACACAGTTTGCAGAGTACATGGAGAACCACATTGGTATTAGGATACCGAGAAACAAGTCGATCGTTGGCAAGAATGTGTTTGTGCACGAGAGCGGGATACACACCGCAGGCGTGATCAAGAATCCGTTCACTTATGAGCCGTATCCACCTGAACTAGTCGGTGCGAATCGGCAGCTTTTGATCGGCGACTCATCAGGAAGGGAAGTGGTCAGACACAAGGTCGAGGGGGCACTTCATGAACTGATGCATGTTACAGTCAGCGTCGACAAGAACGATCCAAGGATTGCGGAGATTCAGAAGGACATTCAACGGCTGTACGATGAGGAGGAGCGGGTTTCATGCATCTCGGACGAGGAACTCACACGGTATGCAGAGAAGTATTTCATGCTCAATATGATCATGAATGGCGAGGCGGTGAGTGATATCGAGGGTGCTGAGGATCAGAAGTAGAACTATTCTTCTCGTAGATATGGATAGTTTCTTCTCGTCTGTTGAGACGGTCAGGCACCCGGAGCTTGTGGGGCTTCCGGTGGTGGTTGGCGCGGACCCGAAGGAGGGCGCGGGAAGGGGCGTTGTCAGCACATGTTCATACGAAGCCAGAGTGTACGGGATTCATTCAGGGATGCCGATCTCAAATGCGTACCGACTCTGCCCTGATGCAACTTTTTGATCCTTTATTTTTCCAAAACCTCCTCTTCTGAAATCAGTAGTCTCGTATCTACCGCTTATACTAACTCAGGTCTCCCAAAATCAAAAATTTAATATGTGTCCGAGTTAACCCTATATGGTGATTCGCATGTCGGGAACAGTAGCAGAAAAGATAATCAACGGGCATATCGTAGAGGGTAAACAGGCTCGAGAGGAAGAGGTTGCTCTGAAGATTGATCAGACACTTACCCAGGATGCAACAGGCACTATGGCTTACCTACAGTTCGAAGCCATAGGCATACCAAGGGTAAGAGCCGAGCTGAGCGTTAGTTATGTTGACCATAATACACTGCAAACAGATTTTAAAAATCCCGATGACCATAGATATCTGCAATCCATAGCCAGGAGATATGGTTTGGAGTTCTCCCGCCCGGGCAATGGTATATGTCATCAACTCCATTTGGAACGGTTTGCTTGTCCCGGTAAGACACTGATTGGCTCAGATAGCCATACACCTACTGCAGGAGGTATAGGTGCATTTGCAATAGGAGCAGGCGGTCTGGATGTAGCAGTTGCCATGGCCGGTATGCCATACAGAATAAAATATCCGGATATTGTTGGTATAAAGCTTGCGGGAAAACTTTCGGACTGGGTCTCAGCAAAAGACGTTATACTGGAGGTTCTTCGCAGGATAGATGTTAAAGGTGGTGTGGGCAAGGTACTTGAGTACTTTGGTCCTGGAGTTAAGACCCTTAGCGTGCCCGAAAGGGCAACAATAACCAATATGGGCACAGAAACCGGAGCAACAACAAGCGTATTTCCAAGTGACCAGGAGACAAAAGCGTTCATGGAGGCACAGGAACGCGGCGAGCAATGGATTCCACTAGAAGCAGATGCGGATGCGGAATATTATGAAATCATAGAACTCAACCTAAGCGAAGTAGAGCCACTGGCAGCTCTCCCCCATAGTCCTGGAAAGGTAAGGCCGGTGAGTGAGATTGCAGGGATGGAAGTGCAACAAGTAGCGATTGGTTCCTGTACTAACTCCTCTCTACGCGACCTTAAAATCGCAGCAAATATTCTGAATGGGCATACCGCCGCAGATAGCCTACATCTCACTATAAATCCGGGTTCACGACAAGTGGTGGAGCACCTCATTGAAAGTGGCGAGATGCGTTATCTCATAGCAGCAGGTGCAAGAATCCTTGAGAATGCTTGTGGTCCGTGCATAGGCATGGGCGCCGCACCGTCGTCTCAGGCCATATCCGTACGGACATTCAACAGGAACTTTGAGGGGCGGAGTGGAACAAAGGATGCACAGATATTCCTCGTGAGCCCGGAAGTAGCAGCAGCCACTGCAATCAATGGCGTTCTCACCGATCCAAGAGATTTAGGTGATTATCCAACGATAGAGATGCCTCTCCAGTTTATCATCAATGACAACATGTTCATACGTCCGCTTCCTCCTGAGGAGTCTGCCAGAGTTACGATTATACGGGGCCCGAACATCAAGCCACTGCCTGATTTCACGCCACTACCCGAGACTCTGGAGGGCGAAGTGCTCCTCAAAGTTGAAGATAATATCACCACAGACGATATAATGCCCGCGGGCGCGAGAATCTTACCATTAAGGAGCAACATACCTGAGATCTCTAAGTATGTTTTTGAGGCGATTGACCCTGAGTTCCCCTCGCGAGCATTGGAGCGTGGCGGTGGATTCATAATAGGTGGTGAGAACTACGGTCAGGGGTCGAGCAGAGAGCATGCTGCACTTGCACCCAAGTATTTGGGAGTTAAGGCGGTCATCGTCAAGTCTTTCGCACGCATACATTTAGCAAACTTGATAAACTTTGGAATAGTGCCTCTGACATTTAAAGAGCCGAAAGATTACGCTTCGATAGATATAGGTGATAAGTTGGAGGT
The DNA here is from genome assembly GCA_034659315.1 of Methanobacteriota archaeon. Lineage (GTDB taxonomy): Archaea > Halobacteriota > Methanosarcinia > Methanosarcinales > Methanogasteraceae > Methanogaster_D. The sequence goes on along the minus strand of JAYEGZ010000185.1, from coordinate 22,013 downwards.
GGTTATAGGTGATTTGCACGGCGATGTCAGACTCAGAAATCAGACAAAAGATACTGTGATAGAACTTACACACTCACTTTCACAACTAGATGCTGAGATATTGAAGACCGGGGGCAAATTGCCCTGGGTAAAGGCGAGGGTTGGAAATTAACAGGAAAGATAGACAGGTGATATAATTATGGCACAACGAGGTATACGAGAATATGATGCCAAGAGAATCTTGGCAAAACATATGAAGAGGTTATCCAAGGGAACGTTTAAATACCGTGGTAGAATCGTTCTGGTCACACCGGATATGAGCATAGAGGCGGCAGCAAAGAAGAAGCATTGGGTGAAGACCGAAAAACTGACGGTAAAGCCCGATCAACTATTTGGAAAGAGGGGTAAGCACGGGCTCTTACTGGTGAATGCCACTTATGATGAGGCAAAGAGCTGGTTAGAAGAGAAGATGAATAGCACTGTTAAGGTGGGCAAAGTCCGGGGTAAACTGACGCACTTCCTCGTTCAGCCCTACGTAGAGCTCGATAAAGAGTATTACCTGGCTTTTGCCGGACATCAAGAGGGCGATTATATCCATTTCTCTGCGGAGGGCGGCGTAGACATAGAGGCAAATTGGGACATGGTCACAAACGTCAATGTGCCCATAGATGCAAAGATCGAAGATGTTGACCTCACACCCATCTTGGATAGTGTCAGCAATGATGATAGGGCCGCATTCAGAGACCTCATAACCGCTCTATTCCGGTTTTATCGCAGATTGCAATTCGGGTTTTTGGAGTTCAATCCATTCACGCATAAGAACGGTGAGTTCTTTCCGGTGGATACGGTGGCTCGACTGGACGATACGGCTCATTTCCTCTGTCAAGAGAACTGGAAAGACGTAGAGTTTCCCGCACCTTTTGGTCGTGAATTACGGCATGAGGAACAGTACATAGAGGATCTTGACGAGAAGAGCGGGTCATCACTGAAACTTACCGTACTGAATCCCAAAGGTAGAGTGTGGACGATGGTGGCGGGAGGTGGAGCAAGCGTGATATACGCAGACACCGTAGTAGACCTTGGTTTTGGAGATGAATTAGCAACCTACGGAGAATATAGTGGTAATCCTACTACAGAAGAGACCTACGGCTATGCAAAGACACTGTTCGATTTGATGATCCGGGAGAAGGTAGAGGGCTGCAAGGTCTTCATCATAGGCGGTGGAATAGCGAACTTCACGGATGTGGCAATGACCTTTGATGGCATAATACAGGCGCTTGATGACTACGCAGAACAGATAAAAGAACATGATATAAAGATTTTTATACGCCGTGGCGGGCCAAACTACAAGGCGGGTCTGGCGAAGATTCGTGAGGCTGGGAAACGGTTAGATCTGGATATGGAGGTTCATGGACCTGACATGCACATGACAAAAGTGGTTAGTATTGCACTGAAGAATCTTGAGGGCGGGAGGTAAGAAAAATGACAAAACCAGATTATGTATTGTTTGATAAGGATACGACAGCAATTATATTCGGTAACCAGCAAGCAGCGGTTCAGCGGATGCTTCATTTTGACTATCTAGCCGGCAGAGATAAGCCATCCGTGGCTGCTATTGTCAATCCCAGTGGTGGACGCAAAGGGCTTATGAAAGTGTTCTATGGCAAGGACGAGATATTGTTGCCTACGTACAACAAGCTTAAGGCAGCAGTTAAGAATCATCCTGATTCCGACGTAGTCATAAATTTTGCGTCCTTTCGTTCGGCGTACGACGTTTCTGTTGAGGCTTTAAACTACCCTTCTATTAAGACAGTTGCAATCATTGCCGAGGGCATACCCGAACGGCAGACAAGGCAACTCATTGCTTTAAGGAAGAAACTGGGTAAGTGGATCATCGGTCCTGCAACGGTAGGTGGCTTTGTGGCGGGCGGCTTCAAAATAGGCAATGCCGGCGGTGCTTTGTCCAACCTTTTAATGTCAAAACTTTACCGGTCCGGAAGCGTAGGGTTCGTGTCGAAGTCGGGCGGTATGTTAAACGAGATGGCAAATATTATCGCCCTGAATTCGGACGGTGTCTACGAGGGCATAGCCATAGGCGGCGATAAATATCCAGGTTCTACTCTTGTTGAGCACTTGCAGCGATACGAAGCAAATCCAGAGATAAAGATGATGGCAGTTCTTGGAGAGGTTGGCGGTGACGATGAGTATGAGATAGTAGATGCAATAAAGGACGGCCGACTCAAGAAGCCCCTAGTAGCGTGGGTTACCGGCACGTGCGCGAAAGTGTTTCCGAGCGAAGTTCAGTTCGGACATGCAGGAGCAATGGCACGGGGTGAAGCTGAGACGGCAGACGCAAAGAACGCAGCACTCAAAGAAGCTGGTGCACACGTCCCTAACTCATACAATGACTTTGATAAACTTATACTCAAGGTGTATGCGGATCTAAAGGCAAAAGGAATCATAGAAGAGAAGGAAGAGGTGCCACCGCGAGAAATACCCGTGGATTATGATCCCGGGACTATGAGAAGGACCACCAATATTATTAGCACAATCTCAGACGACAGGGGTGATGAACTTCTCTATGCGGGCATACCTATAAGTGAGGTTATCAGAGACGGGTACAGCGTGGGAGATGTTATATCCCTGTTGTGGTTTAAGAAGCGATTGCCAAAGTATGTGACAGAGTTCCTGGAACTCACACTCATGATAACAGCAGATCACGGGCCTTGTGTAAGTGGGGCGCACAATACCATTGTGACAGCCATGGCAGGCAAGGACATAACGGCATCAGTGGCAGCAGGAGTACTAACAATAGGGCCGAGATTTGGGGGTGCAATAGACGGTGCTGCTAAGTACTTTAAAGATGCTCTGGAGAGGGATCTCACGCCGAGACAGTTTGTGGACGAAATGAAAGCCAAGAACATAAATATACCGGGGATCGGGCACAGGGTGAAAAGCGTGCATAACCCGGACATGCGTGTGAATCTGCTTGAAGAATGGGCTTTCGCCAAGCTACCAAAGCATAAGCTGCTGGACTTTGCTCTTGAGGTAGAGAAGATAACAACAGCCAAGAAGAACAATCTCATATTGAATGTGGATGGGTGTATAGGCATAGTGTTCGTTGACATCATGCACTCTACTGGGATCTATACAGAGGCTGAAATAGACGATATAATAGATAGCGGCACACTCAATGGTCTATTCGTATTAGGGCGGACAATCGGTATGATCGGGCACTTCCTGGACCAGAAACGATTGCATTCGGGATTGTATCGGCATCCCTGGGACGAAGTCCTCTATACGTTGCCGAGCGAGAGAGAAGTTTTGGAATATTCAGAAACAGGAAAGAAGAGGTGAAGAAAAGATGACCGATAAGATACAGATGAAGACTCCATTAGTTGAGATGGACGGAGACGAGATGACGCGGGTAATGTGGGCTATGGTAAAGGATAAACTCCTACTTCCTTATATAGACCTCAAAACGGAGTACTATGACCTATCAATAGAAAAGCGGGACGAGACCAATGACCAGATAACCATAGATGCGACAGAGGCGATAAAGAGGTATAAAGTGGGTGTTAAGTGCGCTACAATAACGCCAAACGCGGCACGGGTCACGGAATACAACTTGAAAGAGCAATGGAAGAGCCCGAATGGCACAATCAGAGCTATGCTGGATGGTACTATCTTCAGAACGCCAATAATGGTTACGAATATACAACCTGCGGTAAAAAACTGGACAAAACCTATCATCCTGGGTAGGCACGCATACGGCGATGTATACAAGAACGTTGAGTACAAGATTGAGGGTCCCTGCAAGGCTGAGCTTGTGGTCACGAATGAGAATGGTGAGGACGTTAGACGCACGATACATGAGTTTGGTGGACCGGGCATCATACAGGGCGTACATAACCTTGACGCATCGATAACTAGCTTTGCCGAAGCTTGTTTCTCTTACGCACTGGACCAGAAAGTGGACCTGTGGTTCGCTACGAAGGACACCATATCCAAGACATACGACAGTAATTTCATGGATATATTCGAGAAGCTATATGAAGAGAAGTACAAGGATAAGTTTGAGGCGGCCGGGATAACGTATTTCTATACACTAATAGATGATGCGGTAGCAAGGATAATGAGGGTGGATGGTGGCCTGCTATGGGCGCTGAAGAACTACGATGGCGATGTGATGTCTGATATGCTTGCGGCAGCATTTGGGAGTTTAGCTATGATGACTTCGGTCTTAGTATCGCCTCATGGCTACTTCGAGTATGAAGCGGCACATGGCACGGTGCAGAAGCACTACTATAAGCATCTTCTGGGTGAGAAGACCTCTACCAACTCAGTCGCACTGATATTTGCATGGAGTGGTGCGCTCCGGAAGCGTGGCGAACTTGACTGCACACCTGAGCTAGGCGCATTTGCAGACAAATTGGATGCTGCTGCTTTAGGGACGATAGAAGACGGGATAATGACTGGCGACTTAGCGAAACTGGCGGAACCGCCGGCAAAAAAGACGGTGAACACGGAAGAGTTCCTGGATGAGGTAGCACGGCGACTTGAGGTGTAGGATGGTCAATCATGTCAGGAATAGAATAGAACATTGATGATATAGAAATAGATGAAAGGCTCAATATGATCGTAGATGGCGAGGAATTGCGCGATTCTGACGGGGACTGATAAACCGCCCGACTCAAGTTACGGAACCCGGACGATTCTTCTTGTGGATATGGATGGCTTCTTCTCATCAATCGAGATGGTCGAGCATCCTGAACTTGTGGGGCTTTCCGTGGTGGTCGGTGCTGACCCCAAAGATGGAACCGGGCGAGGTGTTGTCAGCACGTGCTCCTACGAAGCCAGAGAGTACGGGATTCATTCGGGAATGCCGATCTCAAAGGCTTACCGGCTCTGCCCGGACGCCCGGTTTCTGCCGGTTGCAATGGCTCTATACCAGACGGTTTCAGGGCGGATTATGAAGATTCTAAAGAGTTATGCTCACGCTGATAAATTCCAGAAGGTCAGTATCGACGAGGCATTTCTTGAGATAAAAACGGATGATTGGAAGGGTGCGATCAGGATTGCACAGAGCATCAAGGACGAGGTCCTCGAAAATGAGAAACTTACGTGTTCCATCGGGATCGGTCCGAATAAACTTGTGGCGAAGATCGCGTCCGATGAAGAGAAGCCTGACGGGCTTACCGTTGTTACGCATGGCGAGGTGCAGGAGTTCCTTGACCCGATGCCGATCACAAAAATTCCCGGAATCGGGAAAAAGACCGGAAAAACGCTTGATGGCATGGGAATCGAGACAATACGCAACCTCCGTATGTACGATGTCAAAAGACTTGTCTCAAGTTTTGGGAAATGGGGCTACCAGATGCACGAGCTTGCCCGTGGGATCGACAAACGCGAGGTGAAAGGAGCACCCACAGTAAAATCCGTGGGCAGGGAACTGACGTTTGATGAAGACACAACTGATCCAGGGGTTATTTACAGTTCCATCGATGCGCTTGCCGATAGGACACATAGAGCATTGATCAAGACCGGATATCAGTTCAGGACCGTCTCTGTAAAAGTCAGGTTCAAGGACTTTAATACATACACGCGGGCAAAAAGCATCGGGTTTCCTGGTTCTGACCTGCAACTGGTCAAGAACATCTCAAAAGAGCTTGTGGGGGAGTTCATCGGGGAACGGAAGATCCGGCTGATTGGGATAAGGTTGTCGAATCTCCTGAAGACAGATACGAGGCAGACCTCGATATACGAGTTCGGGGAATATGTCGATTGCAAGTGATAGTTGGTGATATGGGGTATACTCCACACCGCTACATATTGTTTTTATGTTCTTCGCGCTGTTGCACATCCGTTTAATCATTACACAAAATAATCACTTCACCCGCTTCTTATCCTCGTGGCTGCGATATGCTGACGAGATGCCGTGTATCATTTCGAGCAGGAAATCATGCAGGTCCTCATCCGCATCTTCTATCGATTTGATCCGTTCCACCGAGGCTCTGTGCATCTGCACATTCTCCTTTCTTAACGCAAGGAGGCTGTTCTTCATCGGTTGCATCGACTCTTCGAGCATCTGTGCTCGGTTATTTGCCAGATCGTCGAGAGTTTTCTCAAGCGACTCGATATCATCATTCAGATCGGTGGTTTTCTTACTGAACAGGTCGATAGCTTCATCGAACAATCCGACAACCTCGTACGCCCTACCAGTCGCCTTCTTAAGACCGCGAATCTCATCCTCAAGCCTGCCGGTCGCTGTTCTGCTCTCGTTTGCAGAGACGCTGCACTCGCGCGCAGATTCATTACACTCGTCCGACGCAACATGAATTTTGTCCACAACCGAGACAAGCGTATCGACATGCTCTTCGAGCAGCATCATCTGGTTGCGCACACCCAGTGACTCCTCCCGAAGCTGGATATCGGCATACAGCGCTTTCTGTATAATGCGGGGGGCGACTGCATAAGTCACCACATATCCGGTGATAGGCGCAAATAGCAGCACCGCCATCCACCAGCTCATAGAGTCTATGAAATCACAGATAATGAACACGCCCTCGGCATTCAGTCTAAAGACTATCAAAACGGCGAGGACACCGAGTATGACGAACGATGCTGTAAGAACTGCATAAGTTATCAGCATCAGTTTCTTAACTGTTCGTAGAGTCTCTGCATACGACTCTTCCGGAGATACATACGAATACTGTGTATTTGTAGACATTTAGTAGCGTTGTAACGACGTTATGCCATCGCTTCTTTTTTGTCAACAACGATGAAATCCCTAACTGCACGAACAGCGCTAAAGCCGATTAATATGTAATTTCCATCCATCTGGTATCTGGATTTGTCCACTGACATATCAGGTTTCACCACAAGATTGACCAATTTCCCGGTTCTGACATCCATCACAATATTATACAGCACCCCGATCACAGACCCATCGCTGCTCATGACATTCTTCTTCGACAGATTTTTTGCGAATATTCTTGCCATTTCCATCCCTCCGATGTTGGTGATTACTACTTATATCTCTTTATATTTAAGGTATGCTTGTTTTTCCGCTGTGTCGTGCATGATCGTACCATGCATGGTCAATCGCTGATCAACTGGTATAATAACCTTTATATCCGTAGGAATCCGTTATGAATATGAGCAATTGCAGAAGGCGAAATCTAAACAAATCATAGAGGCTACATACGGATGAATGCAAAGAAATTTCGAGGATCGCGCACCTGTGGCGGAGGTACGCATAAGAACAGACGGGGAGCAGGCAACCGTGGAGGACGCGGTAAATCTGGCGCATGCAAACATCATGCTGTGCGGGCGTTTCTGCGGGGGTATGCTTATGGAAAACACGGGTTCACGCGACCGCAAAAAATTATTTCCGGTACGAACACCGTTAATATAGGTGAACTCGATGGCATGATACCCGAATTGTTGCGCACAGGGGTTGCCGAGCAGAAGGATAGTGTGGTACACATCGATGCCGGCAGACTTGGCATCAACAAAATCCTTGGTACTGGCAGGGTGAATCAGTCCTTGACGATCACTGCACCGGCATTTTCTGCCACTGCGATCACAAAGATTGAGAACGCAGGCGGTACAGCAGTCATGCCTTCTGAATGATCCAGCAGATGGTGTTTTAATGAGTTTTAAAGAAGCGGTTGCGCCGATTCTTGCCAGACTTCCTGCCGTTGCAAGCCCGGAGGGGCACGTACACCTAAAGAAGAAGCTCTTGTGGACGGTTGGCATCCTTATTCTGTATCTCGCGCTTTCGAACATACCGCTCTTTGGCATGTCACCTGAGTCTACCGACCTGTTTGCGATGTATCGTGCTTTCCTTGCAGGGCAGGGTGGAACACTGATGTTGCTTGGGATTGGTCCGATCGTTACCGGATCGATCATTCTGCAACTGCTGGTCGGTGCGAAGGTCATCAACCTTGATATGTCCGATCCCAGTGATCAGGCGATCTTCCAGGGCGCGCAAAAGATGCTGGTCTTTGCAATGATCTTGTTCACAGCGCTTCCGCAGGTACTGGGTGGATATATCGAGCCGTCTACCGCGGTTGCCAGCGCGTTTGGTGTCAGTCTTGGCGTCATTACGCTCCTCCTCCTCATCCAGATCTGTGTTGGCGGCGTGTTGATTCTCTTCATGGATGAGGTCATATCCAAGTGGGGCATCGGGTCTGGCGTTGGACTCTTCATCGTTGCAGGCGTATCCCAGCAGATCTTCACCGGTCTCTTCAGCTGGATACCGGAATCGGAGGCAGGTTCACTGCCGATTGGTCTGATTCCAAAATGGGTGGCTATGATTCAGGTCGGATGGCTACCAACGAGCACCATCGATATACTGATTGTCACAGGACTCCTTGCACTGGTCAGCACCATTGCCATATTTTTGGTCGTTGTATTTGCGGAAAGTACAAGAATCGAGATTCCACTGGCTCACAGCGCAGTTCGTGGTGCGAGAGGCAGGTTCCCGGTGAAGTTAATCTATGCAAGCGTGCTTCCGATGATTCTTGTCAGGGCACTACAGGCAAACATCCAGATGATCGGAATGCTCCTGTCTAGCAAAGGAATCACGATACTCGGCGAGTTTGGTGGAAGCACCGGAACCAAGCCGCTTGGCGGTTTAATGTATTATATTTCACCGATTAACAGTCCATACGACTGGATCCCATCGCTTGTGGTGACAGAATACGCAAGTCTGGGGGTTACGATTGAGGTCTGGCAGATCGTTCTCCGCGTCTTCTGTGACGCAGGGATGCTGATCGGGGGCGGGATTGTCTTTGCTCTGTTCTGGATCGAGACGACCGGCATGGGTGCAAAGAGCGTTGCGCAGAATATACACAAGTCCGGGATGCAGATTCCAGGGTTCAGGCGAAGCCCGCAGAGCATCGAGCGGGTCATGGATCGGTATATTCCAAAGGTCACGATCCTTGGTGGGGCGTTTATCGGCGCGCTCACACTCTTTGCATCACTGCTCGGGACGGTTGGTCAGGCTGGCGGCACAGGGCTTCTGCTGACCGTGAGCATCGTGTATCGACTGTACGAGGATCTTGCATCAGAGCAGTTGATGGAGATGCATCCAATGATGCGCTCGTTCTTCGGCGGGGCATGAGGCGGGGATATGATGAACATCATACTCATTGGACCTCCAGGTTCTGGGAAAGGAACGCAGGCAGCACTGCTGTCTGGGAAATTTAACGCACCCCACATCTCTACCGGAGACATTCTGAGGCGGGCAGCAGGCACGGAACTTGGAAACCGCGCCGCAGAATACATGAACAGGGGCGAACTCGTCCCTGATTCGGTGCTGATCGAGATGATCAGGGATAGACTCTCTCAAGCGGACTGTGCAAAGGCTTTTATCCTTGACGGCTACCCCAGAACGATTCCACAGGCGGATGCGCTCGCAGAAATACTCGGGGAGCTTGACCGGGAACTGGATATCGTGCTCAATATTGGGGTGCCTGACGCCGAGTTGATCGCCCGCCTGTCCGCACGGCGCGTATGTGAATGCGGGGCAACATACCACCTGACATTCAACCCGCCGGAAAGCGAGGGCGCATGCGATCGGTGTGGCAAGAGATTATATCACCGCGATGATGACCGGGAAGAATCGATTAAAAACCGTCTTTCTGTGTATAAAAAACAGACGCAGCCCCTGATCGATTATTATGGAAATATGGGAACGCTTGTGACGGTCGATGGACGTGGCAGCATTGAGCAGATAGCAGATGAGATCTGCGCAGCTGTAAAAGCGTGATCAGGGAACCGCGAAGAGTTAGCCGATCGTTTTCGGCTCTTCGCTATTTCATGCGGGTAGTTGGAAATCAAGATACAAAACGGCGAAGAACCCATGTTAATCTGACCAGCGTTTTATATTTTGGGTGCGTGCTTATTTTCCGCCTCCGCTAAACCCATGCCAGTTTGGAATAACTACCATCGGGCAGGTAGAGAACTGCCATACAAATGATAAAACCCACTCCCCCCCGCTCACCAACACGCGAGTAGGGGGGTTCGAGGAGGAACTTTTCACCCCGTCGCGATTCAACTATCAAAGGCAAATGGAGGCATTTACTCACCTTTGGATATGTGACACGGTGCGTGCCAGATATACATAAGTCTCACTCGTTAATAAACTTTTCTGAAATAGTAACATCATACGATATTCCACAGTGTATCCCCGACATAGTGGATGGACTTAACAGCCTTGCCGGATTCGCCGGGCATGTCATCTCCTGAAACAAGCGCACGTCCGATTGCAAGAGCTTTTTTGTGCAACTCCTCGACAACGATTACAAGATCGCCCGCCTCGATACCCGGATCCGCCTGCACGATCCCCGGGCGCATCACATCAGCGCCGTTCACCACAAATCTGGTGGCGCCAGCGTCCACTATAACAACCCGCTGATTTAGTTTGGTCGAAAGCGCGCCTTTCACTGTGAGAAACGGTTCACCATCCGGCATGAAGATCATCGGTTCATCTTCGACCAGTATAATGTCATAAGGACCGGTTTTGAGTAGTTCAAATCGTTTTCCCTTGAACGCTGCATCGATGTCCAACGGATCGAACATCTTTTTAAGTTCTTTTAAGATTTTCTTCACATTGTTGCTTCGTAGGTAATGTCTTGATCTGATGTGGATCTCCATAATCCCGGTTTTTGTGGTGCACCTTAAATAAACTGATGTCAGAATCACCCCTATGCTCACGTTTGTCGGTCTTGGACTCTACGATGAAGAGGATGTCACGTTAAAAGGCGTCAGGGCAATAAGAGATGCGGATCTGGTCTTTGCCGAGTTTTACACCTCAAAAATGATGGGAACAACCATCGAACGCATGGAATCGCTATACCAAAAGAAGGTAACCGTGCTTTCGCGAAATGAGATCGAAGTAGACCCGGCGTGGTTGCAACATGCGATCAAGGAGAGTGTGGTGCTCCTCACTGGGGGGGATCCGATGGTATCGACGACGCACGTCGATCTCCGTCTGCGTGCATCCGATCTCGGAATCAAGACCGCGATCGTCCACGGTTCATCGATTGCATCTGCGGTAGCGGGTCTCACAGGCTTGCAGAACTACCGGTTCGGAAAATCGGCAACCATTCCTTTTCCGTATAATATCAGGTCTAAGACCATAATTTCGGAGACACCGTACAACGTTATCATTCAAAACAACGACAACGATCTTCATACATTATTGTTTCTCGATATCGATCCCGTACAGGGCTTCATGACGATTCCATACGCTGCCCGGTTGTTGATGCAAGTTGATAAGTCAAATGCCCTGGAGAATGCGCTTGGCGTCGGAATTGCGCGGGCAGGAGCTACCGATGTCCTGGTGAAGTGTGACCGCCTCATAAGCCTTGCCGCATCTGATTTTGGTGCGCCCATGCATGTGCTGATCGTCCCTGCGACTCTGCACCGGATGGAGGCAGAAGCGCTGGTCGGGTTTGCGGGCGCACCCGGCGATGTGTTGGGGTGAGGCAGGCAGTATGGTATGTGGCGGCGCGCTGGCAGGGTTGGTCAGACACTTGGGCATGAGCAACCCGCGTACTATGTCGCCTAATCAAAAGATGGGCTGCCTATGCAATCGCCCTGGCGCCGGTGACCAGTTCGGCAGACACGCCCTCAACCACGGGTTCAGGAAGTGTGAGATTCGCTTCGCCGCTGTTATTGTTATTATCATCGCCACCAATAGTATATCGCAGATACACAGCCGCTCCTGAGCGGAGCGATACTTCCCATAGATAATCGAACCTGTCCCCGACTACTGCCCTGCGCGGCGATGGTTTTGCGCTTTCGATCTCATAAGGAATGAAATCATGCAGTTTAAACGAATGTGCAGACCCGGTATGATTCTTGATCCGTATCTCGACATCAAAACCATCATCGGTCTGTTTGATCAAACGGTGCACAAGGAGATTTCCCATGATCCTCGCAACGACCGGATTAATATTGGGTGGTTCCCTGTCAAGAATATCGGAAACTTTGATTGCAAGCCTTGGAATCACTTTCCGGATGAGATTCTCCTTCTCTTTGCGCTTTGAAAGCACGTCCCGCCTTCCAAGATACTTTCTCATCTTGCTTGCAACTGCCCGCACCCCGTTTTCGATCTCATCCAGAATTTCCGGGACGTCCGCGATTGCATTCTTCGATTCGGATGTGAATGGCACGTTAGTTGACGCAACATGTACCAGGATCGTGCATGGTCCAGCAGGGAACCCCCCCGGTTGCGATAATCCATAATATTTCCAGTTTACGCGCTCGATTGCGTGTGTGATCGCACATGCGCCCTGTTGGTATAGAAGAGGCACCCGGTTTGCGAACCTGAGGATCTCCACCTTGCCGTCAGCAGGAAGATCGCCGCCATAAGCGATTGCAGCCTCGATAAGGAACGGACTTCCCGCGTGCACAGCAGGCGAGCGTTTTACTGTCGATATAAAGTCGAGGGTGTATTCTTTTTCAACTCCCTTATGAATAAGATCCTCCGAAATAGGTGATAGGCAATCAGTTGGAGGAGATCCGATTTTTACGGATCCAAATGCCTTGAGCAGCCGTTCAACATCATCATGTGCAAGTTTTCTTGGGTCGGCGGCAGGTTTCAGTTTTGCGTGCGTGCATATCTCTTCAGCAGTCACTGCTCCGATCCTGGAGAACGAATCCTTCAGAAACGCAGACAATTTATGTTTGTCGGTATATCTCAGCATCTTTGCAAGCGTTCCGAGTTCTATACCGGCTGGGTGTGGTTTAATCTCTTTCGGCTGCTCCGGAAGTATATCTGTCGCCCGGTTGAATGTGGTATACTCCCCATCAGGGTCCACGAGCGTGATTCTTGCATGTGGGTTCACGATTGCGGTGTTTCGCAGGTATTCGAGTACAGACTGTCGCCTGCCTTTCATATAAGCCCCTGCGAGTTCGAGTTCGATTCTGGTGCCGTGCGGGGGATCCCAGTCAACGATCTTCTCTTCAATAATCTCCGGATCATTTCTGCTTGTATTAATAATCAGTTCGCAGTAATATGCTGGCTCGCCGGGATCGATCTTTGAGACGATTTTTGCCGGTTTTCCGGTACTAAGTTGACCATACAACACCGAAGCGCTGATCCCGATACCCTGTTGCCCTCTGGATTGTTTGATTGTGTGAAAGCGGGATCCATACAGCAATTTTGCAAAGACTTTCGGAATCTGGTCCCTGGTGATGCCCGGACCGTTGTCTTCGACGATCACAACAAGGTTCGAGTTCGAGCCGGACTGGGTGTGTTTTATCTCGATGAAGAGATCCGGAAGGATTTCCGCTTCCTCGCATGCATCAAGCGCATTATCCACCGCTTCCTTGATCGTGGTGATCAGTGATCGCTGCAGCGAATCAAACCCGAGCATCTGCTTGTTTTTTTCAAAGAACTCTGCTATGCTAATGGATTTCTGGCTTTCTGCGAGTTTTTCTGCGATGGGTGGTGTCTGCGGCATGTTGCCTCAATCTTTGTCACTGATCTCTTAATTAAGATGCGGTTTTAGGGGCTTTGCCGCCGCCTTTAGTCCCCTTACCAGTTCAAGGAAAATCTCTTCGAGCGGAGTCTCAGGCGTCCGTACTTCGACAATATCCCCGTCGTGCTCAATGATTTTTCTTGTGATACGGTTGATATCGTCGATACTGGATGTTCTGATCCGATAATGCTCATTACACTGTTCCATCCCATCAAAATGAAGCCCGCTGGCGTCATCGATCCTGAACTCGATCTGATACTCGGTACGCCCGTATCTGTTGATAATATCTTTGGTAAAATCCTTTACGATCTCCTTTCCGTTGTTCATGATTAATATCCGGTCGCAGATTGATTCGACTTGATATAAGTTATGTGCACTGAAAATAATCGTTTTCCCCTGCCCTTTTAGTTCCCGGATAAAGTCCACGATGTACTTTGAGGTCATCGGGTCAAGTCCTGAGGTTGGCTCGTCGTATATAATAATTTCATGGTCATTGATCAGGGATCTGGCGATGGCAACCTTTCTTTCCATCCCTTTAGGGAGTTCGCCAATTTTTTTCCGGTTTGGGCTGAGGTCGAGCGCAGTCAACAATCCCTGGATGCGGCTGGTTGCGATATCTTTCTGTACACCAAATATCTCAGAAAAGAAGATCAGATAATCCATGACTCGCATGTTCTCGTAGAGAGGAGAGTCTTCAGGAAGAAATCCGATTCTTTTCTTGATTTCAACTTCGTTTGTCGCAAAATCATATCCAAGAACGTTTATTTTCCCGATGCTCTGCGAAATAAGCCCGCTGATCATCTTGATGAGTGTGGTCTTTCCTGCGCCGTGTGGTCCTACGATTCCGAATATTTTGCCCTTATGGATCTCAAGATCGATACCAGCCACCGCTAAGAAGTCCTCGTAGTATTTGCACACATGCTTCACACTGATAGCCACGTCGCCCATGGGTGGAGATTAATATGATGGATACCGACACAAACATGATGGTGGGGGTATTTACGATTGCGAAGTGGGAGTTATTGCGCTCGAGACTCGATCTGAGCACCAGATCGCTGATCGCGGGGCGGTTTCGTCGTTGCTATAGCGGTGATCGCGTCGTTTGCATCACAGAGTAGCATGGGTAGCGGCTTGTACAGAATCGCGCTTGATGACGCGAATCTGGCACAGATTCTTGAATATGACGACCGGTTCAACATCCTGCTGCTGGGATTGGATGATGCCAGAGATGCGTATCTGAACAGAGGCGCCGATATTTTAATTATCGGTGGAAATGTGTCGGTCCATGGCACTGAAAAATCGATAGCAGCTCTGGGTGCCCTGAAGAGTACGATGAAACAGCATCGGGAGCTCATGCTTTCGTCGTATCCTAACCTGAACAATTCTTTTCCGGTCTGGATCACGATTCATCATCTTGAGCGTGAGCAGAGCTTTCAGATGATTGCATCAGCGCAGTTGGGGTCAAAGTTGGATGTAGAGTCGGACTCCGATGAAGATGGTGGTGTAGCCGGTAGCGCGGGCGTAGCAGAGGGTTTGCAGCCGTATATCTCCGGGGTATGCACCAATCGATCTAAAACTTCCTGAAAAACAATCGAATCCTTATTTTAAGTTCATCTGCGTTGTTTTAATCCCGTTACTTGTGTTTACTCCGGCATTCATCTCTGGCGGTCTGATCATCGACTTTATCACCGAGGAATTTGAACCGAAAACGATTGATCTACTTCTTGTATCTCCGGTGACCTTCTCCGACATCCTCGATGGGAAAATACTCGTGGCAACAGGGATTGTACCAGTGCAGGTATCGGTGTGGATTGCGCTATTATCACTCAGCCATATCCCGGTGCACAATCCGGTGGCGATCCTTCTTCTCGTCACCTCAGTGACACTTATTCTTGTTTTAATAGGTGCGTTTATTGCAACCACGCTTAAGAACCGGGGAACGTCCCAATTGTTCTATTCGCTGATTCTGATCACGCTATTTCTTCTCTGCTACATCTTTCAGAACTCGCCGATGAACCTCATGGCGACGCTTGCGATCGACAGCCCGGGCTGGGGCGTATATCTCATTATCTATCTGCTGGTTGCATTGCTTCTTTATGCAGTGTTGCACCGCATCATGCGATATCAGTCGAGGTATCGATCTGGATACCATCGCCGATCCTGAACTTAAGCAGATCTGTAACGGGCGTCCGTCCGCGTATCTTTGGGATAGTGAGTCTGCTTATAACCTCGTCAGAACCGCGGTGCAGTTCAACATCAAAGACCGCGTCGCACGAGTTGATGATCTCGTTTTCGAGCGCGGGGTTGTGCGTCTCCTTCAGCCCGTACAGATATGCCAGCCCATTCGTTTCTTTGGTTGTTTCGTAAATAACGTTCATAAGTTTCTTGATCTCGCCGGTATTGACATTTAAACCAAGAAAAAACGAAATCGTATCAATTATGATGTTTATATCTCCAAGTTCTTCTTCGATCTGGATATTCCGGAGAGTATTTATCATAAATTCTGTGATCTGCTTATCCACGTATTCATTGCCCACATTATCCACCAGATCGCCCTGCGCAGTGGTATAGTATTCGCTATATGCATCAATGAATGTTACATCTGATATGTCATATCCCATATTCTGCACGTCCCACGCAACATACCGGGGTCGTCTGCCCGTGGTAATGTAGTATGTCTTGCGCGCCTGCGTAAACTGGTACAGAAACACCTCTGACATCGATTTTGAGTCTACGGACATGTATACGACCGAGCCTGCCGGGAGTCCACCATTGAGATTGCGATCCAGGACGGCAATTCCTGTGGATTTGATGGTTGGAGCGTGGGTGACTACTCCAACATCGGTGGGCTTTCCAATAGTGGTTACGGTGGGCGTTTGCGCCATCCTGGTGTGTGCATCTTGCACAAGTGTATTTCGCAATCCCGGCATTTCATCATTCACTCCTACGATCATGACTTTGTTTCTCATCCTATTAAAACATTATCATTATTATCATGATGTAATCTCCCGATCCTGCGCCGATGGTAGTATTATTAATGAATAACATGCAACAGGTTGATTAACACAGCATCACACGATGTAGGTTGATCAAATGGAAAATGAACAGGAACTGATGAGAATTGGGGTATCGCTCCCGGATAATCTGCTAACGAAGTTTGATGACATTCTTGCAAAACGAGGCTACTCCTCACGATCAGAGGGCATCCGGGATGCGATCCGGAGTTATATCAGGTACTACGAATGGACAAGCGAGGTCAAGGGTGGTCGGGTTGGTGTCATATCGCTTACATACAACCACCATCAGCGCGGGCTCGTTGACGAGCTTTCCAATATCCAGCACAAACATCTGGATGTGATCAAATCATCCCTCCACATGCATGTGGATGCAGAGCTATGCATGGAGGTAATCGTGCTGCAGGGTGATGTGGGCGAGGTTAAAGCTGTAGCGGAAGGGCTTATGGCACTCAAAGGGGTGCAGCACCTGAAACTGACCACAATCTCCGTCGAAGGTTAACCGGAAACTGGAAGTGTGATGGCGCAAGATGGACGAGACAAGGCACTGGGCGGACGTCATCGCAGATAATGTGGCTGCGACCAGAGAGAGGCATATCATAGCGACAGGGATCACGCCTTCAGGGAACATCCACATCGGGAATCTTCGTGAGGTGCTGACCGCGGATGGAGCATACCGGGCACTCGGCGATGCTGGGGCAGACGCGGAACTAATTTACATAGGCGATACCTTTGATCCGCTCCGCAAGGTCTATCCGTTTCTGTCTGATGATTACGCCGAACATGTTGGTAAACCGCTCTATGCCATACCCTGCCCGTGTGGCAATTGCGAAAATTATGCCGAACATTACTTGATGCCATTCCTTAAGTCCCTTGAGGAACTGGACATCAAACCCGCGGTCTACCGAGCGCACGAACTCTACGAAAACGGGGATTTCGTACCAGCGATCATAAAAGCACTGCAAAACCGGGATAAGATCGCAGCAATCCTTGAGACGGTATCAAATCGGTCGCTTCCGGCTAACTGGAGTCCTTTCAATGTTTTGTGTGAATCCTGCGGACGGATCACTGCGACCGAAGTCACAGGATTTGATGATCTCCGCGAGACGGTCGATTACACCTGCGAATGCGGTTATGCTGGTACGGTGCCTGTGAAAGGGAACGGGAAGCTGACCTGGCGGGTCGACTGGGCTGCACGCTGGGGTATTCTCGGGGTCACGATCGAGCCGTTTGGCAAGGACCATGCGACGAGGGGCGGATCGTATGATACGGGAACACGGATCTCAAGAGAGATATATGGACACGAGCCCCCGTATCCGATCATCTACGAATGGATTCATCTGAAGGGAAAGGGCGCGATGTCATCATCGACTGGCGTAACTGTCACGATCACGGATATGCTGCAGGTCATGCCGCCGGAGGTACTCAGGTACCTGATTCTCAAAACAAAGCCTGAAAAACACATTGACTTTGATCCATCACGCATCGTCGAGTTGATCGATGAATACGACCGTGCAACAGGCAGAGCGCGTGAATTGTCCCTGACAGAGACGTCTCTTCGGTCAGATATTCCGTTCACGCACATTGTGACCGCGCTACAGATTGCATCTGACTCTGATGGCTTCTGGGAGGTCATCAGGCGCAGCGGTTATGGTGCGCTTGATATGGAGTCTGTGAAGATGCGCATGGAGAATGCATCGAACTGGCTTGCTTTGTATGCGCCCGAGTCGGGCAAGTTTGAGGTGCAGGAAACCCTGCCGCCTGATGTGGAAAAACTCACTACGGGGCAGAGAGCAGGGCTTTTGCAGATCGCATCAGGTATCAGCGACGATATAACAGCCAGTGATCTGCATGATCTGGTGTATGGGGCGTCCGAAGCTGCAGGGATCAGCGGAAGCAAGATGTTTCAGGCGATCTATATAGCCATTCTCGGGAAGAAATCAGGTCCGCGAGCGGGATATTTCCTGGCGTCGCTGGACCGGGCATTTTTGTTAAACCGACTCACAGAGGCGGGCATGGCGCGGTAATACCCTGATTTGTGATAAAATCACGAATGCTTGTGTTTATCCCGAATTGTTTCAGGATTTTTCGGATTGGTTGTGGCGGTTACTATGAGGGGACGCGTCAAAACTCTCCAGCACCGCTATCAGGTTTTCATACTCCACCCCGGTATTGTAGCAGCCGTCTGTTAGAAGCGGAACGCCATAAGTCACGATCTTCGTGTGTTTGAGTGCCCGCATGACCTTGTTTAACTCGTAGTTACACGCAACAAGGAGCGCGCCGTCCGCTGACTCCTTCTTTATGACATGGCGGACGTACGACGAGCCTGCAATGATATATAATGTATAGCCAAACCGATTCGCATCTTCCCGCATCCTTGAAAAGATGCACTTGCCACACCCCTTGCACTGGATCCCAAAGCGCGTCGATGGCGCCGGGCAGTCAAGCGACCTCATGCAGTGCGGGGTGAGCAGCAGGCGGTGTTTCGTCTTTGCAAAAGCAGACCTGTGCGCCATGTTTTTGAGCGAAACCATCCATGTATCGAGCGTTCTCGTATCTGCGAACCTCTGAAAGACTGCTTTGATCGGTAGATAGAAGAAATCAAGGATGTCTGCAAAGACCTCGGAAAGCCAGACATTCCTGTTAAGGCTGATTCGGCTGATGACCAGAGCCAACAGCGCAAGAACGACGGATACGACGACGATCACAAATATCGCAATCCCGATCAGTTCATACATCACAACACGAGCTCCATCTTCTTGATCACCTCATCTACATCCACCTTTGTGTCGTAGCAGCCGTCCCGCAGCAGAGGAACACCTTGAACCGGTGCGGTCTTCGCGATATCCTGCATCGCCTCTGTCAACTCGCTATAACACGCCACAGCAATACATGCATTGGGACTGCAGGATTTGAGAATCTTTCTGACAAAACTGCCGCCCGGCACGACAAATACCTTGAAATTGTGTTTTTCCGCAGCTTTTGCTATGCGACCGATATCGCACCTGCCGCACATTTTGCACTCATAACCGATTATTGGATCACACCGTGTCGCACACTCGGGACCTCTCATGCACTGCGGTAGGAGGATTATGCGCCCGTCTTGCATACGCTTAAACTTCTCAAGCATCATTGCATTCCTTAGTTCGATGAGAATCTCGTCAACGAGTTCTTCTTTGATGTAAAACACCCGGCAAATCCACTTTGCAGGCGAGTAGAATAAATACAGCATGAACAGGATGAAATTCGGAAATATGATCTTATGCCTCTTAAAACTGTAAACACCGAGCAGCAGTGCCAGCACCGTCATCAGAAGGATAGCAACTGCTAAGAAGACGGAGAACCTGCCAAGAAGTTCGTAAGGGACTTCCATAAGACTATAACGGTTATGTGGATATTTAAAGTTGACTGCGATGTGAATAAAGACATATCTCCGGTGAAAAGTATATGAAACGTTTGTATAACCCCCAAATCCTGAAAACCTGCCAATCTGAACGATTTCAGGAGTTTCTGTGGGGGTGCTCATAGACGAGGTACACCATGGGCGCTACTTGACATCAATGCAATCGGCGTAAAACGCCCGGCTTTTCAGGCAGTGCCGTATCAGAGCACAACCTCATCCCCAAAATCGATATCAAGAACCGGAAGCACTCTTTTTTGCCCACTTGCATCGTAGCATCGCCAGCTTTTCTCGTTGTACGGGAAACCAGCGATGATGTGGCAGTTTCCGGTCCGCAGAAAGAGCGAGAGGTCTGCCCCGGATGGACTTACGTTTGGTGTCGGGTGACTATGCACCGAACCTGCAATCGAGATCGTTGGCAGCATGTACAGGCGCATGACTGCACTCACTTCGGAGGACTCAGTGCCCGGAAGCACGATAACCTCTGTGATAACCCGGTCATCGGCGCGCAAAAGCCCTGCAAATTCATTGGGCGCGGTGGATTTACTCACCTCGAGTATGAATGTAAGAGTGTCGCGTGCGATTCCCTTGATCTGTTTAACCACGATTACCTCTCCCTACCCGGGTATCCGGACGGACTCGCCGGGATTCGAACCCGGGGCGTCCGGATTAGAAGTCCGGCGCTATATCCTGGCTAAGCCACGAGCCCTTGTTATGTATGTGATCGGTGCGGATGTTAATAAACATGCCACCCCACCCCTCGCTTGCCCAGCCCCTTGCTCCCTTGCCCACGCACTCAAGCACTCCCGCGCACTCACTTTCACTCTGCTCTTCCGGCACAGTTTTATGTCTCTCTGCGATGACATTTGTTCATGCTGTACACCGTGCGTGAACTGACGCAGTATGTCAAACAGAGGCTTCAGGATGATCCCTCTTTAAACAACATCTCTGTTCGCGGCGAAATTTCCAATTTCGTGCATCATACGTCAGGACACATGTATTTCACGATGAAAGATGCACATAGCCAGTTAAATTGTGTGATGTTCCGTGGTGCGAATCAGAAACTGAGATTTAAGCCTGGAAGTGGGATGAAGGTGGTGTGCGGTGGTGATATCACAGTATACGAAGCCAGAGGCGTGTATCAACTGCTGGTCTGGGATATCCAGCCGGATGGCATCGGTGCGCTGTATCTGGCGTTCGAGCAGCTAAAAGAGCAGCTATCCAAAAAGGGATTCTTTGATGACGCGCATAAAAAGCCGCTGCCGGCATTTCCAGAGACTATTGGGATCGTTACGTCCCGTACCGGCGCTGTGCTGCACGACATGATAACCGTCATTAGGCGGCGGTTTCCTGATGTGCGCATCATCCTTGCGCCGGCGCTGGTGCAGGGCGCAGGGGCTGCAGCAGAGATCGCTCACGCGATCAGGCAGATGAATCAAATATCCCTATCCCGGTCAGCCACACACGGGATCGATGTAATGATTGTTGCCAGAGGCGGCGGCTCAATCGAAGAACTCTGGGCATTCAACGAACCTGTGGTTGCGGAAGCGGTCTTTGAATCGGATATCCCAATCATATCGGCGGTCGGGCATGAGACTGATGTCACGATCTGTGATTTTGTTGCTGACCTGCGTGCGCCAACGCCATCAGCGGCAGCTGAGCTCGTGGTGCCTGCTAAAGGGCAGCTTGTGCAACAGGTTGCAGGACTACATCTAAGGCTCGTTCACGCGATTCAAAGGGCGGTTGATACAGAGCGGGATCGATTAGCATACCTTGAGCGTGGTGTGGTGCATCCGAGAGACCGAATAAACCAGCACCGGCAGTACATCGATGGACTGCTCAGTCAGCTGCATAGATCGGTTCTGCAACGGCTGGAACTGCGAAGAAAGGATCTGTCGATGCTTGGGGCGACGCTCCATGCGCTGAGTCCGCTCAACCATCTGCAACGCGGATACAGCATCGTTCTCAGGATTCCAGACATGTTGGTAGTAAACACGGTCAAAACCGTATCTGCCGGAAGCGATCTACAGATACGAGTCACTGATGGCGAGATCGGGTGCAAGGTACATGAAATAAAGGAGATAGGGGAACATGACGGACAATGAGACAAATACGGGAATG
>JAYEGZ010000184.1:0-8829 GCA_034659315.1 Methanobacteriota archaeon | reverse complement strand
GCATGGATCATCGGTTTACGAAGGGAAACAACGATGAACTGCGCACGTTCTGAGGATTTCTTGATTCTGGCTGCGATCCGTTCGGCATTTGCGCCATCAAGGAACATGTCTACCTCGTCGAATGCATAGAACGGAGCCGGGTGGTGCTGCTGGATCGCAAAGATGAATGCCAGCGCAGTCAGGCTCTTCTCGCCTCCAGACATCGCCTCCATTCGCTGAAGCGTCTTATCAGCAGGCTTTGCCCGGATCGTCATGCCGCCTGAGAACGGATCATCCGGATTTTCAAGGATTAATTCACCATGCCCACCAGACAACTCCGCAAAAATGGATTTGAAGTGATTGTTGATGTCATCAAAGGAATTATAGAACGTTTCTCTCTTCAATTTCTCATATTTCTCGATCCGATCGATGATTGCTTCCCGTTCTGTAGAAAGCGTCTCTTGACGAAGTTTGAGTGCAGATGCTCTTGCTTCCACGGTCTCGTACTCTTCGAGTGCACGCATGTTAACCGGTTCGAGTTTTTCGATCGCCACATCGATCGACTGGATGCGGGTGCGCACTTCCTCCTCGGATGGTACCTCGCCAGTTTCGTCGATTTCATGTTCCTTGATTTCATCACGGAGAATGGTTATCTGCTCGTTTAAAGCATCTCTAGTTGCGATAAGTGCCTGTGTGTCCCAGCGCACCTGATTGAGGCGTTTTTGCACGTCGCTTAGTGATGCGAGTGCAGCATCACGGTTCTTTTGCATGGCTGCGCGCTCTTCCTGTAAGGACGAGAGTTCCTGGTTGAGTTCCTGCGCTCTGGAGGTCTTCTCATCGAGCTGTGTCTCGAAGGCTGAGATATTCTCCTTGTGCTGAACAATTTTTGATTGATGCTCGTTTTTTCGAGTTTCAAGTTCTTTTATGTGGTTATTATCATTTTCGAGTTTTGTCTTTGCATTATCAGACTCAAGGAGTATTGATTTTATATTTACATCGATATCACGTATTCTTTCATTCAATCTATTGATTTCAGAGGTTATCTTGTTGGATTGCTCATTGAGAGCCGGGATCTCAGAACCTTTTAACTCACTTTCCAGTTGTGCGATCGATTCCATGAGCTTGCGTATCTGCTCTGTCTCAGATGCGACCGTTGATTCATTATCTTCTGCCTGTTTGCGGATGATTTCACGTTCTTTCTTGATATCTTCAAGAGCCTGTTGCTTTTCCCGGATAGTAGTGCTGAGACGGTCTGTTCTTCCTGCAACTTCCTCTATCTGGAGTTGTTTCTTGGTAATCTCCTTTTCATGAGTATCAATCTCAGAATTTATCGATGAGATGTGTCGATCGTGTGAATCGATCCGGTCGATAAGATTTTTCTTGCGTGAGTCATATTCGGTTATCTGCTCTGCGAGTTTTACCAGTTTTTCCTGCTCGATGGCTGCAAAGTGTGCCCCGTGATCCGATCTCGATCCACCAGTCATGGCGCCGGCTTTTGTGACCAGTTCGCCATCGAGCGTGACAAGATTGTGGCCTCCAATCAATTTTCTCGCTGTATCAAGAGTATCGACCACTACCATATCACGGAACACATATCTGAATGCCATTTCAAGCTTCGAGTCAAAATCAACCAGATTTATTGCATAATCGACTATCCCGTCAATGTTTGGCAGGCTGTTGTATGTAAAATTGGCTCTGAGTTTGTTAAGCGGCAAAAACGTTGCTCTTCCCGCTGATTTCCGCTTCAGCAGGCGGATCGCATGGGCGGCGACCTCGTCGCTATCCACCACGATATTCTGCATGCGTGCTCCGGCAGCAACCTCAAGCGGCGTGGCGTATTGCTGCTCGACCCTGCCAAGCGCAGCGATCGTGCCATATATACCGGGCAGTTCTCGCATATCCTTCGCTTTTAAAATTATTTTTACGGCATGAGGATAGCGTAAATCCTCGGATGCCTTGACACGCGCCTCTGCTCTGGCATATTCCTGATATATATCCTGCAGATGCTTCTCAACCCGGGTGAGTTCAGGTTTAAGCTTCGATCCGCTCGCTTCAAGGTCGGTTCGGTCGCCGACGAGGGTCTGTATACTGCGCTCTGCTTCTTCGAGCTCTTCTTTTAGCTTTTGTATGTCAGCATCCACCGATTTGATGCTGCGCTCTGCTTCTTCGATATCAGATCCGATTTCCTGCTCTTCGGTACTCTTGCGCCTGATTGCATCCAGCAATCGGTCCTGTTCACGCAGATGCTCATTTTTGGTGGATTTTGCAACTTCGGCATCCTTCCGCACACCGTCCAGTTGATCCCGCTTCTCAGCATACTTTGCATCCACTTCACTTATTTTACTACGGATCAGTAGCAATTCAGACTCGTTTGCTTCTATCTCAGCTAAAATGCTACCTTTTCGCAGATGTTCGTCATCAACCCGCTTCTCACACTCCGTGGTCAGCGTCTTTGTTTCATCGATCTCGATGAACAACCGCTGCCGCTCCTTGCTGATATCATGGATATCGTGATCAAGTAGTTCGATTGAATCCATCAGCCGGGAAATCTCGCCCCTGATGTCTTCAATCTCCTTCTTGATCTGAATGTACTCATGCTCGCCCTTATTCATGATCTGTTCGCTTAAATCCACAAGGATACGGTCTGTTTCATCGAGCTTCTCTTTCTTTTCAATTTCATCGGATGATAACTCTTTTTCAAGACTGTGTTTTTCGCAAATCTCATCTGATATCGTCTCCTGTTCATGTGTTGCATTTTTGAGCTTTGCAAGAACCGTGAACACCTCATAACGTTTCCGTTCGTCTTTTAGCGACTGGTATTTCATCGCCTGGTCACGCTCACGCTTCAATTTCCTGCGCTGCTGAGCAACCTCCGACAAGATAATGTCTGCACGTTCTATCTGCTCTCGCACAGCTTCCAGCTCGCCGTATGCCCGTTCCTTCTTTTCATCGAATTCTGATACGCCTGCGATCTCATCAATGAGTTTCCTGCGCTCAAACGGAGTCATTTCGGTGATTCGCGTCACGTCTCCCTGCATGATCACATTGCACCCTTCGGGTCTTACTCCGACCTTAGCAAGGTTCGCATGTATCTCAGAAAGCGTGCATGCCCTGCCATTGAAGTAATAATAGCTGTAATACCCGCTCTTCGTCCTCCGGATCTTGCGCATGATCTCAACAGTATCATCATCGAGAGGGAACTCCCGGTCGCGGTTATCGAATTTGATTGTAACCTGCGCGGAATCGGTCTCTTTGCATTTACCACCGTTTCCATTCCCATTAAATATCAGATCTGTCAGTTTCTCGGCGCGCATGGTTCTGGAACCTGATAAACCGAGCGCAAAAATGATACCATCTACTATGTTAGATTTTCCACTGCCATTCGGACCAGATACCGCAGTAAAGTCGTTGAAAAGCGGTATTTTCACTTTTTTCCCGAAGGATTTGAAGTTGTCAAACTCTATTTCCTTGATATACACATAAACCTCCACTTGACTCTTGAATAGTCCTGCGGTGTATTATGTGTTGCGCGCCTACTCAACGACGATGACATCGCTCTGCCGGTTATGGCGGAAATGCGCGCTTGGAGTACTTTCCGCTATTATATACTCAGTAGACTGATTTATTCCATGTTCCTTGTGTTTGGGGGCGTTTCCCTGCTGGAGTTCCTTGAGGATCGTCTTCTGATAGAGTAACTCGTTTAATAACGCATGTACATCAGTCTTCAACTCTCGCACCTGCGCCTCAAGCGCGGCGATACGGTCACCTGATTCCGGTGCTGACGGGGATCGTGTCATCTCTGCAATCGTCTGATCGCGTTCCATCAACTTCTGTTCGAGCCTTTCGATGAGGATGTCTCTTTGTTTATTCATCCATACCCCTTCTACATTTTTATCCAGATGTAATCCATTTAGTTGTATGTTTCGCATGAACATATATAAATGTTGCTGAAATACACCACAACTCTTAAGAATGTCCTATCACAAGACATTTAGACACTGGAGATGTTGCAATAGAGACTACAAAAATCCTGTTTGATGAAAACGAACTACCAAAGCAGTGGTACAACATCCAGGCGGACCTCCCGACACCGCTTGACCCGCCGCTGAACCCGCAGACAAAAGAACCGATAACGCCAGATGACGTCTTTGAGTCTGCAATGCTCTTTGCAAGAACCGAAGGGTTCATAATCGCACCAGAGACCTCACACGGCATCCATACAGTGGTTGAGGGGGCGCTGAGGTGCAAACAGGCTGGTGAGGAGAAAAACCTCTTTTTCTGCGGAAGCGGGCACGGAGACTTCGATCTTGCAGCTTATGACGATTATCTCACAGGAAAAATGGTGAATCCGGGAGACCCTGACGAGGCTATTCGTCAGTCGATCTCAAGATTGCCAAAAGTATGATGTGCGATGGAAGTAATATACAGATAAGATATAGAGGTGTAAATAATGGGAAAGACAGGAAGTATTGAATGGGTGAAGATTAAGGGACGGAAGGGACAAGTTCGACTGGTAGAGCACAGCAAGGTAAAACACAAGCGACCAGGACCTGCTCAGCGCTACTTATCATCCGGTGCAAGGCGAAGGCGGATAAAACGATCCGAGAAAGTCGTTGCTAGATAGTTAGATAGATGCTGCGCTCTGGTGTATGCACATACGAATAATCCTGAATGAACCTCTGTACGCGGGTAACGTCGGTTCGATTGCCCGCGTCCTTAAAAATTTTGGATATCATGATCTTGTACTGGTTAATCCGTGCCCTATTGACAATGACGCGTGGATGATGGCTCAGCACGCTTATGATCTGCTGGAGGGCGCAAGGGTCTTCGATACACTTGGAGAGGCAACCGCAGGTTCCAATCTCATCATCGGAACGACCGGAATGCGGGGGGAGACCACAGGACGGCATATCAGGATGCCTGCGTATACGCCGGAGCGGATCCGTGAGAAGTTAAGCGGCACAACAGGCGAGGCTTCTGTTGTTTCTATCGTATTTGGGCGGGAGGATCACGGGCTCACGAATGAAGAACTCATGGTGTGCGACATGCTGATGAGTATCCCCACATCCGAGCAATACCCAATCATGAATCTCTCGCACGCTGTCGCAGTTGTGTTGTATGAGCTATCAGACCTCGGGATCGGGGATATCCTGCTTGCGGATCGGTATGACCTTGACCTGCTGTATGAACACCTTGGGAGTGTGCTTTGTGATCTTGGGTATCCTGCACACAAGAAGCATAAGACGACGCTGATGTTAAGGCGGATATTCGGGCGGGCTGAACTGACCGCAAGAGAGGTGTACACGCTGCGCGGGATTCTCAGGCTGGTTGATTACCGCTTGCAGAGCGGGCAAATGTCTCGACAAATTAATTTTCAGACGTTCCAGCAATAGGGCAGGATACCCCCACATGTAAGATAGATATGCGAGATCATTTATCGCAGGAAGCGGCATCGTGCAGTCCTGCAGTCTCACGATTACTCATCGAAATAGATCATCGCCACGCCGCTGCACCGAACGGCATGGATAAGATCACGGGTGAGCAGCACATCTATAACTTTCTCTGCAACCGTCTCGCTGACCTGAAATCGCGTTTCCTGCATCCGAATAATATCCTTCCGTTTAATGATTTTTTTGCATTTTAGATGTTTCTTGTCATATTCGCATTTGTTGTATTTCTCGCACCGCCGCACCCGATCATACCGCTCCATGAAACTCGCAAGCCCGTACCAGCTATGTATGTTGTACAT
Source organism: Methanobacteriota archaeon (assembly GCA_034659315.1). Classification (GTDB taxonomy): domain Archaea; phylum Halobacteriota; class Methanosarcinia; order Methanosarcinales; family Methanogasteraceae; genus Methanogaster_D. Next base: position 3,101 of record JAYEGZ010000184.1, on the reverse strand, counting down.
CCCCTTGATCCCGTAGAGGTTCGCCACCGTCCGTTTTGCCATGGTGGATTATTAAAGGTGTAAATACTTATAATAATCGATATTAACGCATAGGAAGGCGCAGAGCTTCAGTGCTCATCTTTTGATACCGGATCCCATCACGTAGTTGCTGTTAGTCATGCATATTTTTATATATAATAAATATAATTATATTGGTCTGGGGGCAATGGCATAGACCACCATATCAACGAAACAGACCGCAACACCTTTGCTGGCGCGTCCCGGACATGGGGACGTTAAAAATTGGTGGTCAGATATGTGGCGGGTAAGTTTAAATGTGATAAATACAAATAGTATAGTGTATATATGAGGTGAGGACCTTGGGTTTGCTTGACAAAGTAATTGACAGTGGGATTGACCTGCTCAAAGAGGTAAAATACGCAACTTCCAACGATTCGTTCGTAGTTGGTTTGAGATTTGAAGACTACATAGAGGATTTATTCTCAAAAAAATACTTTTCGGTCGTAGAAAAGACGCATTCGACTGAAACTAACAAAGAACGATATGTTGAAAGTAGCATGAATCCTGATTTTGTCTTTAGATACATTCCCTCTGGCGAAATGTTTGCCGTGGAATGTAAATACCGCTCAGGACTTAACGGGGAGATGTTGGATTGGGCAACCCCCAAACAACTGAAAAGGTACCGAAAATTCTCGCAAGAACGGAAGATACCGGTGTTCATTGTTATCGGGCTGGGTGGGGAGGATACTGCGCCTGACGAGATGTTCAACATCCCGCTTGAGGAGGCAAAATATCCAAAACTGTATCCAAGCGTATTCAATATGTTCAGCAGACCTCCGGACAAATCGTTTTTCTGGAAGAATGGAAAATTATATTAGCCGAAGCTTATAATCCATCTTCCGAATCCCTTGCACTGCGCCCCTACAATTTCCGGGCAACCCTGAGAATAATAATACCCCCTCAGATCCCGGTGATTGCATCCCTCTTGAAATCAAAGACTGTGACCGTGTTCTCCAGATCCCCTTCGTGGATATCAAGGCGTGATCCATCATTAACGACCCCGACAACCTCTGCCGCAAGCCCCGCGTCCTCAAAGATCCTGATGCATTCGGGCGAATCCTGTGTGGTCACCACATAACCGGTCGCAGGATATATCTTGAGCCAGTGGAGAAAATCGACGCCGTCTGGATGTGGTATTGCAGTCAGATCGACGCTTGCGCCCTTGCCGCTTGTTTCAAGAAGCATTCCGATCGTTCCAATCGTTCCCGGGTTGCTGAGGTCCTTTCCAGCAGTCACAAGACCCGCCTCGGCGAGCGTCTGCATGACCATGAACTTCTCGCGGACGCTTGCAGGTGTCTTCATCGTCGTGCTGTCCCACGAATAGATCGAGTTCTTCCCAACCCTGCCGTCAAGGTCGTATGCAAGAACGATGGAATCCCCTGACCGCGCCGTATCGCTCCGGATCACCGCATCCCGCTTTGCGATGCCAAGGATGGCAACCGAGATCGAGGTGCATGGCATGTCCGGGTGCACATGCCCGCCAACCATCGGGACGCCGAACTTCGCAACCCCGTCCCGGATTCCGCGGATCATCTCTGAGAATACCTGATCGTCGCCGGTCGAAAGGATATTGACCATCGCTATCGGTCGCCCGCCCATCGCGGAGATGTCGTTCACGTTCACAAGGACTGCGCCGTAACCCGCCCACCACGGGTCGCCAAGCATCTTGCTCCATATACCGTCTGCAGAAAACAGGATCACATCATCGCCGCCGATGTCGATGATCGCCGCGTCGTCGCCAATATCGGCGATGCAGTCCGCATACTCGGATCGCACGGTCTTCAGGATCTCGGCGATATCGGCGATCGTCTTCTTCCGTGTCACGCCCTCAAAGTTCCTGAGTTCTGACGCGATGGTCCCAAGGTTCATGCCGGGGTTCATGTGATCTGGACGTGCGTGGATCGTAATAAATGTGTCCCGGATGAATTGCGGGGCGTCCATAAGCCATGGGGCGGTTTGTTTTATTCCGGGGTTTCGATAGAAATTTTGGTAATCACAACATCCTCGGCCGGCTTGTCTTGCGAACCAGTCTCTACCTCTGCAATCGCCCGCACGACGTCCATCCCGTTGAGTACCATGCCAAATACCGCATACTGTCCATCGAGTCGGGACTGTGCCCCATCGCAGATATAGAACTGGCTGGACGCGCTATCGGGGTGCTGGGATCGCGCCATTGCAAGTGCGCCATCGACATGAGTCAGTTCAGGATGAATCTCCAGCTTTATGTTTGTGCCAGAGCCACCCATTCCAGTGCCTTCCGGGCACCCGCCCTGAATCATGAAATCATTGATCACGCGGTGAAAGATCAGACCGTCATAGAATCCGCGCTCGGCAAGCCCGATAAAATTTGCCGTGGTGTTTGGTGCACGCGTTTCGTACAATTCAGCGGTTATCGTGCCCATACTCGTCTCGATCACTGCAATCCGGTTCCCGTCTCCTGGTTCGGTTTCATTTGCGGTATCTGCCGTGGCACCAACATCATCGATTTTAGCACCATCTTCGACCGCTGCACCCCCACCGTCGATAGACACAATCCGCACATCAAAGATCAATGTCTTTCCGGCAAGCTCGTGGTTAAAATCAATCACAGCGCTCGTGTTTGTGACCTCGGTTATGGTACATGCCCCCTGGTTGGTGGTGAGCTTCTTTCCGATCACAGGCGTGATCCCTGCCGCGCTCAATTCTTCAATCGGAACGGTCTGGACCCGGTCATCGCGCTTGAGCCCGTATGCGTCTTCCGGGGATAGGGTCAAGGTCGTCTCTTCGCTTGCAGCCATGCCAACGACACCGCGGTCAAACCCCTTGATCATCCGTCCTGCGCCGACCGTGAACCCGATCGGCTGATACGCCCGGTTCGGGTCGTGCACTCCTGCTTCGATTGCGACATCTTCCACAGACGTGTCGAAAACAGTACCATCTTCAAGTCTTCCGGTGTAGTCCACCAGAACATGGTCGCCCTCTTTAATCACTTCTACAGTACTGCCGCCGTCTGTATCTACGCATCCGCTGACGGCAAGAACCAATGCCAGCAAGATGCCAAT
>JAYEGZ010000183.1:0-8848 GCA_034659315.1 Methanobacteriota archaeon | reverse complement strand
AAGGGGTTTCTCGGACAGAGAAATTTTATCCGGTGCCGCGCAATACACAAGTTGTAGAATGCCTGACCCAATCCTTGACATATATGACCTATTGCTCGACAAATTCGGGCTCCAGCACTGGTGGCCCAACCCCGGGTCTCCAGTTGAAACAAAGGGGTTGCTTCCCCTCAACCCCGCCCGCACCGGATCTCCAGTTGAAACAAAGGGGTTTCTCGGACAGAGAATTTTTATCCGGTGCCGCGCAATACACAAGTTGTAGAATGCCTGACCCAATCCTTGACATATATGACCTATTGCTCGACAAATTCGGGCTCCAGCACTGGTGGCCCGCCGAAACCGAGTTTGAGGTTATTGTTGGTGCCCTTTTGACTCAGCAGACCAGGTGGGAGAATGTTGAGCAGGCAATCATCAATCTGAAACAGCAATTATTGCTGACACCCGCCTCTCTTGCACAGGCAGAACGGGGCGTAATCGAGGAATGCATCCGATGCACAGGATTTTACAGGCAGAAAGCGGAACGATTGCAATTGTTATCGCAGCATTTCTCTAAAAATGGGATATCCAGGATCCTTGAAAAACCAGTCAGCGAACTACGGAAGGAGCTACTGTCGCTTAAAGGGGTTGGACCGGAAACCGCTGACAGCATCATACTCTATGCCGCGCACAAGCCCGTATTCGTGATCGATGCATACACGACAAGAATCTGCAATTGCATTGGCATCGATGGCGGATATGACGCGTTGCAGAGGCATTTTGAGGACCTGTTGCCAGAAAGCGTCCCGCTGTATCAGGAGTTTCACGCGCTGATTGTTATGTATGGTAAGGAATACTGCGTGCGAAAACGATGTGATGAGTGCATCATCTCGACAATATAGCGGTGTGCCCGCGCACGTCAACAAGCCCAAAACCGGTTTTTGACGCCACCTCACCGGCAACCTCTGCCGCAGAGCCAGGAGCATTCTTTAAAATACGTATCTTAATCTCACTTTTCCCTTTCATCTGGTCTCTGACCTCGTCAATAATATTGTCAGTAACACCATTCTTACCGATGTTGATTACAGGTTTCATATTAACTTCTCAACTTTTTCTGCCACCTTGGAAAGCTCAACAAGAACCAGACCAAGTCCCACCTCAGGTGCAGTCAGTGCCACCACAAGCGCCTTTGGACCTGCACCCATACATATCAGCTTACCATCGTCAGATTCCACGATCACTCTTTTTGGTACACCTTTTCCCAGTTCGGATGAAGCTGTCTCTGCTGCACCAAGCATCGTCGCAGACATCGCAACAAAAGTCTCGGGGTCGCCCTTTGATGCCATATTCGCCTGCATAAGCAACCCATCCCTTGTCGCTATCGCACACGCTTCGATCTCGCCAACTCGTCCGAGATCTTTTAGCACCTTTTCGAGCATCTCTGATGTCGTCATATCGAGTCCACCTCCATAACCCTATCGACCAGTACATCGAACGCTTCGAAGACGCCCTCGCGAGATGCCGCAACCGCTGGCATAATCGGCACATTACTTGTCATACCAAGCTCTCTTCTGATCTCATCCGGAACAAGCGCACCCTCCACGTCCTGCTTGTTTGCAACGATAACGACCGGTAACCCAATCGATTCAGTGATCTCAAGCATACGTTTTGCACGCACAAAATCACTGATATTTGTCGAGTCAAGAATCAGAAATACACCCATCGCCTCGCCGCTTAATAATTTCACGATCGGATCAAACCGTTCCTGACCGGGAGTTCCGAATATATCGGCGGTGAACCCCCTGTGGTCCACGTGTCCATAATCGAGTGCCACGGTTGTGCCAAGCCGATCCACCGAGACCGCTTTGGTCGAAAGCGCATGTACAAACGTGGTTTTGCCGGCATCAAACGGTCCTGTAACCAGGATCTTTGGAAGGTACACACGCACACCACCTGGCTTCAAAACTTTGTATAATGTGCACTTTTTGGTAGCTTCATCCCAGTCAGTCTTCTTCACCCCAAAATACTGACTGAAGATAACCTTTTCCGTGATTCCACCAATTAAAACTACTGAATTGCAAATATCTCCTTTGACCTGCGCCAGCGTATCCTCCGAATAGGGCCATGCCGTGAAATTGTAGACTATTACATGGTCGTAGAGCATTGCATACTTGTTCCACTCCTCGATAGCCTCGAGTGTTGCTGATTCTCCGCAGAGGTCCATGATCGTTGAGAGCGATTCGAATACGATGACGCTGGGTTCACACGCATCCTCCATCACCTGCTTGATTGCCTGGGTCAGGCTGCCGGCATCATCCGGATTCGAGACAACATATTGTTCTGGCGAATCAGCGCCAATCAATCCCGAAAACCCGTCCACAATGGCGAACCGATCCTCGTACTCGGCGGCGTCCCACCCAAACTCCTCGAATAGATCTCTGATCATCCGCGGATCAGTGCTCGAAGTGACATAGATCCCGCGCCCGCCTTCCGATAGGGCTCTATGCACAGTCTGCATCCCAAACACATTGCACTCGACTCCAGGGTGTGCATAGTATACCAGTGATTTCCCTTGCGGGACCCCGCCATGCAGATGGTCGTCCAGTGCCGGTATGCCAGTTTCTACCATCATAAACACTAACCTCTCAATACGATGTTTACTCCATCGATCTCGTAGTCAAACCATGGCGTCGGTTTTGGCGAAAGCCCGATAGCACGTATCTGATAATCACCATCGTCCTCCCGAATCTCGATCATACCATCGAATAACTGTTTGAGCGTCACGATCGTCCTATCATCATGCATTCCGTCCTCGATCACGTACACGCCAAGCGCATTCGCCGCTTTTACGCGACCTGTGAATACATGCAAGAATCTGAACACGGTCTGGAGATTCGAGTACATAAGGATCGTTGAGAGCGAATTGATACACAACCGCGTCTCTTTTATCTGCATCTCCATCCAGAACCGCTCAAAGAACTGACTGATCTTGACACCGATACCTGTGAGATCGACAGGACTTGACGCCATCTTGATGTTCTCGGTGTCAGGCGCGCCGAACCCCAGCGTTCTGGTAACGCAGTCCACGATCCCTACACGCTCCGGTGGAATTCCCAGGGCACGGTTTTCGAACCAGTCGAGGACATTCTTACCGGGTTCGCGTGTTGAGACAATCACAGCGGCGTTTTTGTTGATTAACCCGTGATATGCGATGATATTTGTAATGTCGTCCTTACCACTCATAGGGGGACCGATCATCATGATGTTCGTGCCACCCTTAATGTCCCCTATCAGCTCATCCATTTTGGAGATGCCAAGATTATATGTCATAAATGCTGCACCCAATTCCTTATCATTCGATTAATTGTATGTGTTCATATAAAAAATCATCTGTATGCTGATAGCTTTGTCTGTTTTGTGCTTGCAATCACGTTTTCCACAGTCTTCCACGAATGTCGCACAATGTTGGGAAAACTCTGGTGCTCGGAGAACCATTCCCGCAGGAAACGTATGGTCTTTGGATCGGCTGGATATCCGCTGCCAAAGTCGCCAAACTCCTCTCGCAGGGCTGTAATCGCGTGGTCCCTATGCACCTTTGCGACGATGGATGCTGCGGCAACGATCGGGTATCTTACGTCGGCTTTATGCCGCGCAGTCACCCTGAACGTGGCGGGCGTCTGACATTTCTTCTGCACGTTTCGGCCGAATCGCTCCTCATTAACGTCAGCCGCATCCAGAAACGCATGATCCGGTCCCAGGTTTTCAAGCACCCTGGCATGGCAGATGACCATGACCTCGTTCAGCGTCATGATGGTTCGCAGTTCATCGATCTGCTGTGCGTTCACATCAAGCACGAACCAGTTGTCGGCGGTTTCTTTGATACGCCCGGAAAGAAGCTTGCGTTTTTTAGGAGCAACCTTTTTAGAATCTTTTACTCCAAGTTCCTTGATCAGATTCAGCTTGTCCTCGTTGATCAGGACGCCTGCAACGCACATGGGACCGATCACAGGTCCTTTGCCGGCTTCGTCGACTCCAGCGATCTTCATGGTTAATCATGATCGGGGAAGGGTGTTAAACATGAGGTCTCATGCAAGAGAATTGTCAGATATGGGGGGTGCATGCAAGGGCGCAAAGATTGTCGGAACGTGTCACACAGGATACAGGCCATGCTTCTATCAAGGGATTGACGGCGATGTCGTTGGCGAGAAGGTGTTTGAGCCGGATGAGGTTTACTAAAGTTTATTCACCTAATCTTCAGATAATCTTCAACGTTTAGCTCTACATCTTTTAGAATGCTCTTTATCAGTCCTCTTGGAAGTTCTTTTCTGGAATGGATCGGAATAGTAGTCGTCCTGCCATCTTCATGCCTCCAGACGGTGTGGCTGCCTTTCCGGTGAACCATCTCAAAGCCAAGCTTATAGATGATCTTGCACATCCTTTCCCCGGAAACGAGCGGTAATTTCATCTATACTTCTGCTTCCAATTCCTGAATGCCTGCAAACTTGGTAAAAGGCAGTTCTTTTTCAATCAAACCGAAAGCCTCGAGATGTGCCTCGATCGCCTCCTTTACATTCACCATAAGCTCATCAAGCGTATCGCCGTAGGAGTAACAGCCCTTGAGCGATGGGACTGTACCAATAAATACATCGTCTTCGTCTTTTTCTATCAGTACGATGAAACGTTGTTTGGTCATTTGAATTCCTCGGTTTTTTCATCTTTCGTCAATATACTTCTTAGTTCTGGATCGGGGCTTGTCTCAACTGCTTTTTTGGGAGTCAGGGGCTTTTTGCCCCCTCTCCTCTTCGTTTTCCATTTTTCTCACCTCACCGATCGCAAACGCGTTCTGTTAAAAAGACCCCGCTCCCCATATTCAGATGAGCCGCATCCAGCGCGTTTGCATCTCCAAAGAAAGCATAGTCCGGAAAGCCCTGCGATTCAGTTCCAGCCTGAACCTCAAAATCGGGCAGCATTATCTTAAAAATCCGCCTGAAGAATCTTTCTTCAAGCTGTGGCTCGTTCAAATCTTCAAGAAATGGTTTTTCAGCATCATATATCTTCTTAGTTTCATCGAACACCGTCTTGTGATCGTTTGATCGCCATTCATCGTTCTTTCTGATCAGATCCTCAAGATAGTGGTTTGAGAAGAGATTACAGTTGTTTACCGCCTGAATTGATAGTTGAACCATTCCTTGCATTACCTTTACCAGCGTGGTATAAAATAATTTCTCTTTTTACAACGCACATAGCAGATGATTGTCTCTCCTGCCCCTCCACAACAAATAATATATCCCGACGCCACAAGCCAGTAACATGTCACAAAAAACACTGGTCACCTGCGGGCTGCCTTATGCAAACGGACCCGCTCACATCGGGCACCTCAGGACATACATCCCGGCTGATATCTTTGTGAGGTCGCTTCGGAAACAGGGAAAAGATACGGTCTTTGTATGCGGATCTGACGCGCACGGCACCCCGATCGTGATCAATGCAGAGGAACTCGGCATAACACCGTCCGAACTTGTTGAAAAGTACCACGATCACTTTGATCAGGTGTTTAAGTCGCTGAACATAATATTCGATGAATTTGGCAGCACGGAATCACAGACAAATCACGACCGAACCATAGACCTCGTAAACCGGCTTATAGATGGTGATCACGTCTTTTTGAAGAGCATTGAGCTTGCATACTGCCCGACATGCGACAGGTTCCTGCCGGATCGCTATGTGGAAGGAACATGTCCTGATTGTGGCGAGACAGCGCGTGGAGACGAGTGTGATCAGGGCTGCGGTAAGCATCTTGAGCCTGGTGAGATTCTTGAGCCATCCTGCAAGATATGCCAGAGTAATGCAGAATATCGGGTACAAGAACACTTCTTTTTCAGATTATCAGATTTTAAGGATTTTCTTTCGGATCATCTTGACAAACTCGAAGGAACATCGAATGCAAGGAATTATGCACTTGGCTGGATCGATAACGAACTCAATGACTGGTGCATCACCAGAAATCTTGAGTGGGGCGTCCGTTTTCCGGGCCATGAAGAACTGGTGGTCTATGTCTGGGTCGATGCCCCGATCGGCTACATCTCGTTTACCGAGGACTGGGCAAACAAGCATGGAGTGGACTGGAAAGAGTACTGGATGAACCCGGGCGGCGATACTGACATCATCCACTTCATCGGAGGAGACATCATCTATCATCACTGCATCTTCTGGCCCGCTATGCTGAAAGGGGCTGGATACACGCTTCCAAAAGCAGTTGTCGCATCAGGGATGGTTAAAATCGGAGACAAAACATTTTCAAAGAGCAGAGGATACGTTGTCTGGGTAAATGATGATTATCTCGATAAAGGATTCCATCCAGACCTGCTCAGGTACTACCTTGCAAGCTACACCTCGCATACAAAGGAATTGAACTTTTCATGGAAGATCTTCCAGGACAAGGTGAACAACGAACTCGTGGGAACGCTCGGTAATTTTATCTACCGCACATCGCTCTTTGCGTACAAGAATTTTGGCGTCGTTCCTGATGGCGAAATCGATCCCAAGGTCGCTAAGAATATTGAAGATACAAAAAACTCAGTAATCGAAGCATTCAATGAATACGAGTTCAAAAAAGGAATTGACGTGGCAATGAGCCTTGCATCATTCGGAAATTCATATTTCCAGTCAAATGAGCCGTGGAAATCGATAAAAACAGACGTGTCCGGCGCTGAAAAGGTAATCCGGAACTGCCTTCAGATCGTGAAGGCGCTTGCCGTGTTATTTGAGTCAGCGATGCCGAAACTGTCGGAAGATGCCTGGAAACAACTTGGCATGGACTCAGAACTCGGCAACACGCCTTATGACGGGGTTACGACAGAGATTACCGCCGGACAGGCTCTCTTGAAGCCGTCGATGCTCTTTACAAAGATCGAGGACTCGACGATAGCAGAGATGGAGCGGTCTCTCGATGATCGGGTTTTGATGGCGACAAAGAAGAAACACATCTCTTTTGAGGAGTTTTCGGAACTGGACATCCGCATCGGGACGATCGTGCAGGCTGAACCGATCAAGAAATCAAAGAAACTCCTGAAACTGATGATCGATCTTGGTGAGACCAACGGTCGGCAGATCGTTGCGGGAATCGCAGAGACTCACAAGCCGGACGATCTCATCGGAAGACAGGTTGCGGTGCTTGCAAACATGAAGCCTGCAAAGCTCTTTGGCGTCGAGTCGCGGGGAATGATCCTTGCGGCTGATCACGATGGCGCAATCCTGCTTTCGCCAGAGCGCAAGGTTCCGGCAGGAACTTGTGTGGGGTGAATGTGCCTGCGATCCGGTTGACCGGAGGGGGGTTTATTATTTTACGGTTACGCAAAAAGAGGCACTACCCGGAAATCCGGGCGTGTTTCACTGAATAGTGGAGTCAATTTGGGGGTTTCGCCAGATCTCCGAGCGTCAACTCGGATACACACCTCCACGACTCCTGGATCAATGTCTCCACGTCTTCCGCAGAATCTCCTTTCACACATGCGTCGATCCACTCGCCGGGTATGGCGCCCCTGCCTGGCAGCATCCCGCCGAGGATTGCGCCAACCATCGATGCGATGGTGTCGGCATCCCCGCCAAGGTTTACCGCAGCAAGCACGCCTCCCTTGAAGTCCTGATCGCTTGCGATGACTGCAAATGTTGCAGGCACAGCTTCCATAGTCTCAATACCACATCCAACAGTGTTTATGGCATCTTCGAGTGTTTTTTCAGATGCAATCACGACTGATTCCCGGATGCGGGTTGCAAGATCGTTTGATGCATGTTCAGCCCCCTCTATCCCGGCTTGGATAATTCCCTCAATCCCCGCGCCGTCGATTGCCGACGAAACAGCACACGCGATCGCACACGCTCCGGCAATCGCAACATCCGTGCCGTGTGTTGCAAGCGACGACTCGATCGCTGCCGGGATGATTCGGTCATCCGGAAACAGCCACGCAATCGCAGGCGCACGCATAGCTGCGCCATCGGTTGTGCCTGATGTTGGCATGAATTCGGGGTCGTCTGCGAAACACAATAGTGCGTGCGCAGTTGTCGGCCCCATCCTCGGTATACGCGCACGGTTCATAAGAAATACCCCCGCGATGTGGCGCCGATCCACCTTATGAGCCTTGCAGACCGACCGTACAACAAGGTGTGTCATCACGGTGTCGTCGGTGATTGATGGCGGGCGGACAAAGCCGGTGACTGTGCGCCAACGTGCTTTGATCTGCTTGCGGGTGAGTCCCTCAAGAGGCTCGCCAAGCATGTCACCGACTGCCTGCCCGTACATCGAGTTAAGTATCCGCATGGTATTCATTTTGACCCGGGGAACGATTAAAACAATAGCAGTGATGCTGGTAGTCCTGCAAATTAGTGAGATAAAATAATGACGTTGGTTGTAATCCTTCCATACGATGGGATGATTGGTCGTGTGTTGGTTCTCAACACGTATGGAAAACCAACGTCAGCATTTCTAATGCATATCTGCAATATAAGTGTTGTGGACGGGCTGGATGTGATCAGGGGGTTTTAGTGTTAATTAACAGGTCAGGGATGAACAAATGAGCGGATTACCCAGATACCAGTGTCATTTGTCTATTGAGTGTGGTGCAAAGATATTGGTGGAGCGAGCCATGCGCGCCAGAACAGGAGTGCAAGCCCGCTCGAACCAGTGCCCGGACGTAAAACGCCCAAAATCAGAACCGCGCTTGTGATGTTTGAGACCTTGAGTATCAAAGAGAGTACAATGCACCTACCCCTCACAGTTAATCGTGAAATCTCGTGTTTTTTCATGGTATGCACGGTTAATGTCCCGTCATTCTACGCATCATTTTCATTTACGAAAAAGTGTATCGCCAGCCCCCAC
>JAYEGZ010000182.1:0-8852 GCA_034659315.1 Methanobacteriota archaeon | reverse complement strand
CAAAGGTTCTGATCGAGACTGCCATGGTGCTTGGCTGCACAAAAAACCACAGCCTGATCCGGCGGGTTGCGCTTCCGTCGGCGATCCCCCAGATTGCAACCGGCATCAGGGTTGCGATGGGCGTTGCCTGGATGTGCGTGGTTGCAGCAGAGATGTTTGGTATGACGAGTGGAATTGGGTATAAGATACTCAACTGGTCGCATTTTTTCAGAATGGATCACGTTATGGCTTATATGATCCTTTTAGGATTTATTTCGCTTTCTATCGATAGGGTATTCAGGTATTTTGTCGAGCGGCGGTTGTCTATATGGCGAAAAGGGATGGTGGCATAAGTCTGGCAGCCGCATTCGCTCGGGGGGTTTTTTGCAGGCGCGATCGCAACCTTGATAACAGCTGGTACTAATCTATGACCAACGCTATGATGTGCTACTTGACAAAAGAGAGGAGATTTGTGAATGGACGTTGACAAACCAGTGCGAGAAGTCATGTCACAACAGGTGATCACGGCAGATATCAATGAAACGCTTCCGAATATTGCAAAGAAGATGATCAAATACGATCGCTCAAGCGCCATTGTGACGGAAGACGGAAAACCAATCGGTATCATAACCGAACGTGACATCTCACGCAAGCTTCTCCCGGATGATAGAAAACCGAGTTCCGTATCGCTTTCTGAGATCATGACTGCCCCGCTGATCACCATCGATTACTACGCGCCGGTCAGTGATGCGATCGGGATGATGCTTTCAAACAAGATCAGGAGGATGCCAGTCTTCCGGAATGAGGAACTCGTCGGCATCATTACGAGTCAGGATATCGTTGCGGTATCAGCCGAGATGAGTAACACTCTTCAAGAACTGATGGAATCTGATCGCGAGTCGATGCTGATATCCGAGTTCGAAGGTAACTGCGACATATGTGGCAGGTATTCGTACCAGCTGACGCATGTTGATGGGAGATCCCTCTGTGAGGACTGCGCTGATGCCATATGGCAGGAACCTACTGATTCTGATCATGAGTCTGCATATTTAGAGGGTTGAGGCTGGTCTGGATGGATCTCGCGTTAAACGTGCTGGAAATCATCGAAAACGATCCTAAAATTGGTATGGGTGAGATTGCAGCGCTCACGGGTAGCTCGGAGGGGGAGATCCGGGACTGCATCGGTGAACTCGAGATGGACGGCATAATTCGCAAATACAAGACGGTTATCGACTGGGATAAGATCAGCGGTGGATTCGTTTACGCGATAATCGAGATAAAAGTATCCCTGGAGCGTGAAACCGGATACACTGTGGTTGCAGACCGCATTTCGAAATTTCTTGAGGTCAGGTCAGTCAGGTTGATCTCGGGAGATCATGACGTATCGCTCACAGTACGCGGCAAATCGATGAAAGAGGTTGCGTTCTTTGTTGCAGAGAAGATTGCGACCCTGCCGCAAGTACAGAGCACGGCTACCCATTTCGTCCTGAAGACGTACAAGGAGGATGGGGTGCTGCTCAGCGAGCCAGAGCACGCCCACCGCCTCTCGATTGTGCCATAACACTAAGGGAGTATATGCGCATGAAACGGACGTGGATATCAGATGTAATACGGAGCGTGCCGCCATCAGGCATCCGCAGGTTCTTTGACCTGGCAAATCAGCTCCCGGATGCGATCTCACTTGGTGTAGGCGAACCTGATTTCGTGACCCCATGGCATATCAGGGAGGCGTGCATCCATGCACTTGAGACCGGGTACACATCATACACCACCAACCAGGGGCTGCCCGAATTGCGTGGTGAGATCGCAAAGGCGTGTCACAGGGATTATTCGGTGGATTATGACCCCAATGACGAGATACTGGTCACAACCGGAGTTAGTGAGGGAATAGACCTCGTGGTGCGCTCGATCTTAAACCGCGGTGACGAGGTCATCATTGCTGAGCCGTGTTATGTCTCATACAAGCCGACCGTAGTCTTTGCGGGCGGATCACCGGTTACAGTTGCTGCAAAGCTTGAAGATGATTTCAGGGTTACAGCCGACCAGATAATGGAGAAAATAACGGATAAAACACGAGCGATAATGATCAATTATCCGAATAACCCGACCGGCGCAACGATGGGGAAAAAGGATCTCGAAGAGATAGCAGATGTTACAATCAACCATGATCTACTAATTATTTCTGATGAAATCTATGATAAACTCACTTACGACGGAAAACACACGTGTTTCTCGTCCCTGAATGGAATGAAGGAAAATACAATCGTGTTCAATGGTTTTTCGAAGTCATACGCCATGACCGGACTTCGGATTGGATATGCACTCGGAAATAGCGAGATCATCAGTGCGATGACGAAGATACATCAGTACACCATGCTCTGCTCTCCGATCACCTCGCAGATGGCTGCAATCGATGCACTGCGGAACGGAGGCGCGGAGATGAGGAAGATGGTGCGAGAATATGACCGCAGAAGGCATCTGATCATCAACGGTTTGAACAAGATTGGACTGGACTGTTTCTGGGGGAAGGGCGCGTTTTATGTATTTCCATCCATTGCAAGTACCGGAATGACCTCAGACGAGTTTGCAGAGCGTTTATTACTCGAAAAAGGTGTTGCTGTTGTTCCAGGGGATGTGTTTGGGGACTCGGGGGCTGGATTCCTGCGCTGTTCGTATGCGGCCTCGAGGGATGATATAAAAGAGGCACTCCTGCGTATGGAGGAGTTTCTTGCCTCGATAGAGCATACTGTGCAGTACAATGTGGCATAGGACTGCCGGGTTCTGCGCGTGTCGCGGGCGGTTTTCAAGATGAGTGGATCTAAGATAACCGGTACGTGTTTAATTAACCACGAGATTGCACTGATTTTCACAAGATTTCTGGGTTGATCTTGTGTAATCTCGTGGTTTTTTTGTATCAGCTAAACACGTACTAAACCGGTTATGCGGATGCTTTTAGAAGGGTTGTGACGGATTCTTTTGAGTAACAGGCAGATGACACCGGAAAGCTATTGCTAATATTCAACAGAATATTCTTGTTATCTGTTAAAATGGACTAAAACTAACGTTTGGAGAATTACGGAATCGTAAAATCGCAAACATGGATAGATAAAAGTTCATGCGAGCGGGCACATGGAGGGAGGGGGGATTGGGGGGGATGTGGGAATATGGTAAAAAAGTTATTTTCCCGCTCGCATATATAACAATTGAACATGATAGTATATAAACTTTACTACTCATTAATCACATTGCGCAGGGCACGGTGTACTTGTAAAAACACAAAGTCTGGTGGTGGGTGGGGCGTCCATTTTTATGTTTTGCACCGGAATAATCACATATATGAATGATCCGGTCAATAACTTTGAGATTCCGCCTGAATGGATGGTGCGCGCCGCGATACCAGTGGGAGAATTGAAAGCAGGCATCGCAAGCGGCAGACTCGTCCTGCTTGCGGATGGTTCTGTGCTGCGAAGAGGTTATACTACCGGAACGACTGCTGCTGCTGCTGCAAAGGCGGCAGTGCTCTCGCTCAGGTGCTTGGTCGATTATGTGACGGTTCTGACACCGGCTGGCATCAACGTCGTGATGGCGGTGAAGGCATCGGCGGGCAAGGCATCGGCGACAAAGGATTCGGGAGATCATGGTTTTGATGTTACAAATGGGATTGAGATCGTCGCGGAAGCCCGCGAATGTGAGTCTGGTACTATATCAATCAGGGCAGGCGTGGGTATCGGGGTCAAGAAAGGGGTACCTGCGATCAACCCGGTACCCCTGAGGCAGATACGCGCCTCAATCGAGTGTGCTGTGCGCGAGGTCGGAATATCTGGTGTGGATGTTGAGATATGCATCCCAAAAGGCAGGGAAATTGCGGATCAGACGCTGAACAGCCGGGTTGGGATCGTTGGAGGGATATCCATACTTGGAACCACCGGGTTTGTCGAACCATGGAACGAGCACCTTCTCGAGACTAAACAGGAATTGATTAAGGGTTCGGACCGCGTGGTGTTGACTACCGGGCGCATCGGCATGAGGTGCTCGAATATGTTATTTCCGGGTCACACCGTTGTTATGGTTGGAAACCGAATTTCAGAGGGAATTGCGGCTGCAGAAGGTGAGATAATCCTCTGCGGGCTGCCCGGACTGATCCTGAAGTGGGCTGACCCTAATATATTAAATGGGACTGGTTTTCTCACGATAAAAGAGATGATTGAAGACGATCCCACAAATATACGGATCGATGATCGACTTAACAGTGCAAAAAAAGATGTTCCGGGTGTGCGCATCGTATTACTGAACCTGAACGGCTCAATATTACGAGACACAGACCCATGAACTGAATATCACAAATCCTAGTCTTCAACAGCTGCGATTGCAAACCGCCGCATAACTTTATCAACTCGGATCTTAACAGAGTCTCCGACCTTTGTGTTTGGCACAAAGATTACGAAACCCTGCACACGCGCTATGCCGTCTCCTTCTCTAGCAACATCTTCGATGGTAACATCGTACGTCTCGCCCTCTGAAACTGGCGCATCGTAACTCTCTCTTCTAAACAATTCTATTTCTCCTTCTTTGGTTTTTTAATCAGCCAACTTAAAAAAGCACACACAGAATCTAGATGTTCGGATTCCACAAGCCGCGTCGATAAGTTACTTGATTAATTGTAGATGACTGCTGATAGTATATTAATCTTGTTGTGTACGCGGGGAGACTTCTTAATTTATTCCCGTTTCCAGTATTGAAACATCGTTTGTTCGTAGATACAAACAGGCTGTAACAGATGTTGGATGGACTGGATTTAATTTTAAACGACATTACATGCGGCGATACACTTATAGAGTCTTTTCGGATGCTTCTTCGCGATCCATTTCCTGATGATAGAACTTGATATACCACAGCCAGAGAACGATATCGTACGGTCGTTTGAGGAAGCAATCGAGAAAGGCGAGAAGATTGGCTATCCGCTGATGGTGCGTCCTTCACGTTCTTGGCGGGCGGGGCATGGAGGTCGTCTATGACAAGGAAATGCTCATTAACTATGCGAGAATGGCTGTTGAGGTTACGCCTGAGCACCCGATCTTAATTGACAAATTCCTTGAGAACGCAACCGAGGTTGAGGTCGATGTGATCTCAGACGGCAAGGACACGTTCACCGCCGCAGTGATGGAGCACATCGAGCTTGCAGAAGTTCACTCAGGCGACAGCGCATGTGTGATACCCTCACGAACGATAACGGATGTGAACACCAGGACGATTAAGAAATACACCGCAAAGATGGGGCGAGCGCTTGGTGTGGTTGGTCTCATGAACATTCAGTATGCGATAGCAGGTGGGAAGGTCTATATCCTTGAGGCAAACCCGCGTGCATCACGCACCGTTCCTCTCGTGAGCAAAGTTACCGGAATTCCGCTTGCAAACATCGCAACACAGATCATAGCGCTTGGAAAGAAGATATCTGATTTTCCGGAACTCAAAGAGTATGATCTCCCTCATGTAGCAGTGAAAGAAGCGGTATTCCCGTTTAACATGTTCCCGGAGGTCGATCCTGTGCTCGGACCAGAGATGCGGGCGACAGGCGAGGTGATGGGAATCGCTGATAACTTTGGGATGGCGTTCTTTAAGGCGCAGGATGCAACAGGGACGACGCTTCCGATAGATCCCGGCGAGGGGGGCGTTCTCGTGACCGTTCCTGAATGGGCGAGGGATAAAGTTGCGGATGCGGTTCGAAAACTCGCCAGTCTTGGATTTGCGATATACGCCACCCGCGGGACAAAGGAGTTTCTTGATGGGCAGGGTGTTTCATCTGAACTGGTGCTGAAGCTTCAGGAAGGACGACCGAATATTGTGGACGTTATCGAGAACCGGAAGATTCAGCTTGTGTTTAATGTGCCGGTCGGGCGGAAAGGGAAGGCTGATGACAGCTACATACGGAAGGCTGCGATAAAGCACAGGATTCCGTATATCACGTCAGCAGAGGCTGTTGTGGCAACGGTCGAGGGAATCGATGCGGCTATGGGGCACAGGATCACGGTGAAGTCGCTGCAGGCGTATCGTCGGGATCTGGGTGTGCGGGGTGGTGGGGGTGCGGGGTGTTTGAAGATACTGCGTTAGGCGGAGAGTAACAAGCAACATCAATCATAATACATGGATTTCGGATAAATCAAATATATCGCGGTTGCATATCGCGGTTGCTGTGATAAATGAGATGGATTGCATCTTGAGCTGGAACTTCAGGCACATCGTAAGGAGGAAAACCAGAGTCATAGTCAAGATGGTGAACACCATAGATAAATTCAGGCAAATAGAAATCGTGACACCGGCAGAACTACTGTAGGTGGTAAAAATGGGAAAGATTACAGAAAAGGATATGAAAGAAGCAAGAAAAGCGATAGAAGCGGAATTTCATGACGATCCGGCTCTACAGCAGGTTCATATCGCAAGAAAAACAATCGCCAGAGAAGCAGAACTTGAGGGTTTGAGTTTTCTCGAGTACATCAAATCGCGTGGGTCGCGGGTTGGGCGCACCCAACCATAGACATGGCGTCTAACAGACCACCAAAACCAACCCAAACATCAGGACGCTTGCATCATATCTGACCCCGCCATCCGCCATGGCGAACCGACCGTTCGCGCAACATACGCATCATGGTTGCTGATGTGCTCGAACAGGTTGAAAGCGGCATGGCGCGGCGGGCGATAATCGAAGAGTGGCGTTACGAGATTGACGAGAGAGTACACCCCCGCCTCACGCGGAAACACTTAAACCAAGATGCTCACCAATAGATGCCACAATGAACGATCGAACCAAAATCCAGAACACCAGCGAAAAAGAAGCAGCCGCCGCCTCTGCGGTGTCGCTGGTGCGTGATGGTATGGTTGTAGGCATCGGCACGGGTTCAACGGCGGCTTATGCCATATCCGAACTCGAGAAACTGATGGCTGATGGGCTTGATATTGTGGGTGTACCGACCTCGTACCAGTCAGAGATGCTTGCGCTCCGGAAGAGGATACCGATCACAACGCTTTTGGAGCATCCCGTGATCGACATCGTGCTTGATGGTGCGGATCAGATCAACCGGAATCTTGTGGCGATCAAGGGCGGGGGTGCGGCACATGCGAAAGAGAAGGTGGTTGCTCACGCTGCAAAAAGAGTGGTGCTGATGGTGGATGAAGCGAAATTGGTTCCAAAACTCACACACGTCGTTCCGATAGAGGTTTTGCCTTATGCTGTGACTGTGGTTGATGCGGATGTGCGTGCGATAGGCGGCGTTCCAAGCCTCCGGATGGCAGCGCGCAAGGACGGTCCCGTTGTTACAGACAATGGAAACTTCGTAATCGATGCCGATTTTGGTGAGATTGAGGATCCGGTGCGTTTGAATCGTGAAATTGACGCAATGATTGGCGTGGTTGAGCACGGGATATTCTTGAATGTGGATGAGGTGCATATCGGAGCGGTGGGCGGGGTTACGATATTGAAAAAATAGAGTCGGCGTTAACCGGGGGTCATGTCGTCAGACGAAGATTAGTTATGATCCCCTGCCAAGCGCATTCACCGGATCCCCCAGTATGTCATTTCAACTGGCACATCCGGCACTTTATTATGCTAAATTCACTCCTGCACCCCCAAAAATCGATAACCGCAGAGCGCTTGTCAACACAGTGGTGGTGTGACTGCCACAGACAAGACGCAACCCTTATCTGATAAGACCACACCACATCATAACCACGTATACCACCAAAGTCTCGATAGGGTAGCGGATATCCTCAACGCCTCCGGAGCGTTGGACCCGGGTTCGAGTCCCGGTCGGGACGTTTGAAGATTGCCAGAGGGGCTACAACATAGCACGTTATGACAATGCAAGCATTTCCTCGATTGGTATTCTCGCAGCATCTGCGATCTCTTTTGGCACCGTGACCTGAAACCTCTCTGTAATAAGCGCCTCTTCAACTTTCGCAAGCGTTGGCGCCTTCATGCGTGCGCAGATCGTAGCTTCGGATACCGGATAAAAGGTCTTGTCTGGTGCCTCGTTTCGGAGCATATCAGATAGTCCGACATCGGCTGCCACCAAAAATTCAGTTTCATCGGATTCTTTGCAAAATCTGACTATTCCACTGGTTGAACCAATATAATCCGTATGATCCTGGACTTCGGGGCGGCATTCCGGGTGAGCGACGACCTGTGCCGCAGGGTGCAGCTCTTGTGCATGTATCAGGTCAACGAGCGAGATCTTGTGGTGAACCGGGCAGAACCCACTGGCAGGAAGGGTAATAATTTCTTTTCCGGTTCCCTTGCGTATGTAATAGGATACGCCGTAATCAGGACCGAACAGGAGCGGTAAATCCCCGCCCATCGCCCTTGCGATCGGGAGCGCGTTTGCAGCGGTGCAGACGCAGTCAGCCATGGCGATCGTATCCGCAAGTGAGTTCATATAGAGGAGGACTTCTGCACCCGGATTCTCTTTCTTTGCCATATTCAGATCATTCCGCGAAAGTCGCCGCGCCAGTGGGCAGACCGTATTTCGCATAGGTGTGATGATTTTCTTATCGGGATTTAGCACCACTGCCATCTCTGCCATGAAATCAACACCGCAGACAATTATCATATCGGCGCTCGCGTCGTTTGCTGCCTTGGTGAGTCCTGAAGAGCCGCCAACGGCATCTGCCACGGCTCTGATTTCCGCTCTTTCGTAGTTGTGTGCGAGAATAATCGCGTTTTTCTCTTGCTTCAGCCTTTCTATGCGTTCTATCAGCTCTACTTGTTCGTTATTCGTTATGTTCTGCATTTTCATTTACCTCCATAAGACCCCACTTCTAAGGTCATTATGATAATAATGAGTATGATACTCATGGTATATAAGAGTATCCCCTGATGGGGG
>JAYEGZ010000181.1:0-8865 GCA_034659315.1 Methanobacteriota archaeon | reverse complement strand
CCGTTCAAGCCCCTGCACATCTTTTATGTCCTTTCGCACCAGTTTTTTCAGGCGGTCGCGCAAGCTCGTATTGACCATCACAGCATAAGGCTGCAGATACAGGACAATCCGTTGCGCCAGTTCGTTGCCCCTGCGATCCCAGTCAGTCAGCACGATCACAGAATCACTGCCACACGCAAGCGTATCTGCAAAATTCAGCAGTGGTTGCCCACCCAGGGGCACGATCTTGCCACATATCCCGAGATTACGTAGTGATATCACATCATGCTTCCCTTCCACCACGATAACCGCGCCACCACCGGATTGTTCCCGAACATCCTGAAGTACACGCTCAATCATCTCGCATCTGAGCGCATCCTCCTTACTTCGTGCAGTCATCAGCCGTATCATCCCCAAAAAATGGGCGCAGGGCGTAAATCGCGTCCTCCCTGGTGATGCCAACCAGTTTAACTGATTTCTTTGTGCTGGTTTCGCCACTTAACCGAACCAACGATTGATTTATCCCAAATATCCCTGATATCCCATCGATCAATTGTTTATTCGCCTTGCCACATACAGCTTTTGCAGCCAACCTTACACGGATCCGGTTTCGCCATTCATCATATCCACTCGGAACTTCTGTGCTCTTTGATCCTGGCGTGACATCAAGATCGATTATTGTGTCTTTGCCTGTGCTTTTTATGGCGTTCTCGTAAGGCATGGTTACCTGAGGACGTGGCGACATGGTCGTTGGTTTTGGTGGCTGTAGCCCGGACGCACTAACTCCGCGAGATCATCCACTGGATATTTCCGTTGTCATCGCAGTACCCTCGTGCCGGGCATAGCGCCATGTTCCACACCTGGGTTGGCTATACAGTCATTGATAGGCGTACCAGTAACTCCTGCAAGGACCTATGTGGTGCGGTTTTGTACCCCTTCATTTGCTCCGATGATCACCAATCACATCAGCCCTCGAAGAAGGGATATCTACCATCTGCAACACCATGATATATATCGCTTGCCACGGAAAGCCGTTTCCAAAGTAAGACCCGGGAGGTCGGCCGCTGTCGGCAACTCCAACCAAAGCGAACACTTTATATGAGAACTGACAAAGTGGTGTATGCTATGACTGATGAGATGAAAGATAATCCGCCAGAGATAGAGGGTGAAGGGCTGGCAGATGGTGATCTACTTGGCGGTATTGATATCGAATCGACAAGAGATCTCGAGGTGCCACAACTGCTCATCGATCGGGTGATAGGGCAGGAAAGTGCCAGCGCGATCATCAAGAAAGCAGCACAACAACGGAGGCATGTGCTGTTGATCGGGACACCGGGTACAGGGAAATCAATGTTAGCTCAGGCAATGGCTGAATTGCTACCAAAAGAAGAGTTGAAGGATATTCTTGTTTATCATAACCCGGAAGATGGAAATAATCCAAAAATACGTGAAATTAGAGCTGGCAAAGGTATACAGATCGTTAATGCTCACAAATTGGAAGCCCAGCGAAAGGCTCAGATAAGAAACACGATTTTGCTGGTAATTGGATTCGTAATACTCATTTACGCAGCGTCCCTTGGCGGAATGGCTCTATTGTGGGGAATTCTTGCGGTTTTACTGATCATGGTTATCGGCAGGCAGTTTGTGCAGGGTGAGAAAGGAGTTGTTCCGAAGCTGCTTGTAAACAACAGGGATCGAGATTCAGCGCAGTTTGTGGATGCGACAGGCGCACATGCAGGTGCGCTGCTCGGCGATGTGCGACACGACCCATTCCAGTCAGGCGGACTTGAAACACCGTCCCATGACCGAGTTGAATCTGGCGACATTCATAAGGCGCACAAAGGAGTACTATTCATTGATGAGATCAATATCCTGCGCCCTGAGTCTCAGCAGAGCCTGCTCACAGCGCTGCAAGAAAAGGAATATGCGATCACAGGACAGTCAGAGCGCAGTTCAGGCGCTCTTGTCAAGACGCAGCCAGTCCCGTGTGGCTTTATCATGGTCGCCGCGGGGAATCTGGATGCTGTAGAGGGTATGCATCCCGCGCTCAGGTCAAGAATCAAGGGCTATGGATATGAGATCTATATGCACGATACAATGGACGATACCCCGGAAAACCGCCAGAAACTCGTCCGGTTTATTGCCCAGGAGGTCGATAAGGACGGAAAGATTCCCCATTTCGACAAGAGTGCCGTTCGTGAGGTTTTGCGCGAGGCAAGAAGGCGGGCTGGGAGAAAAGGACACCTCACACTGAAACTGCGCGATCTTGGAGGTCTTGTCAGGGTTTCGGGCGATATCGCACATGCCGAAGGCGCATTGGTGGTGACTTCAACTCATGTACTCGCCGCGAAGCGGATGTCCAGATCGGTTGAACAACAGCTCGCAGACCAGCACCTTGAGCGGCGCATGGACTACAAGATGTACCACAAGAAGGGCGCTGAGATCGGACGGGTGAACGGTCTCGCCGTGATGGGCGGAGATTCAGGGATTGTTCTGCCGATCATAGCAGAAGTAACTCCTGCGCTATCCAAAAATGAGGGAAAGCTGATTGCAACCGGAATGCTCAAGGATATTGCAAAAGAAGCCGTTCAGAATGTTTCAGCCCTCATCAAGAAGGTTACAGGTAAGGATACATCAAATACAGATATCCATGTCCAGTTCATCGGCACTTACGAGGGTGTGGAAGGTGACAGCGCATCGATATCCATTGCGACAGCGGTCATATCCGCGTTTGAGGAGATTCCCATCGATCAGTCGGTCGCCATGACTGGCTCGCTATCGGTGAGGGGTGATGTGCTCCCGGTCGGAGGCGTCACATACAAGATCGAGGCTGCAGCGCAGGCAGGCATCAAGACCATAATCATACCAAAAGCGAATGAGGGCGATGTCCTGATTGAGGAGGAATATCGGGATATGGTGAAGATCGTGCCGGTCTCAAAGATCAGCGAGGTGCTGGAAATCAGCCTGGTAGGAACCGGGAAGGATAGCTTGCTCGATACGATCAAGCGGTTCTCAAAGAAGGTAAATATCCCAATCCCCGATCTTAATGTACCGATTCCTGCGTATAGTACCCATTAATGCTCAGTGTCACCGCTGTCGTCAGGGGACGCGAAGGCGAGGGGCGTCAACGCGCTCCTCTGACGTTGCTGTATATCCGTCTGAAACCAATCAGCACAAGTGTCGCTATGATCAAGGAAAAGACCGAAACGACAACCACGATCTCACCCATCTCCAATGAACCAAGTGATGCGATCCTCCGCAGAATCATGAAAAAGAGCGCAAAAACCAGCAGATTCAATGATTTCAGTTCTTTGGGTATGTGCTTTGTTAAAGAATAGCCATAATAGAATGCAACTACCATGATGACCACCGCGAGAAGCTCTGTAACCATTGCAAGGGTTTTGTAATCCATTATTTCACCGGAATAACTCTCCGATTTTCTCAAGCATAATCTTTTCCGGGCTTTCCGGATGTACATGTTCGTACTCTTCGAATTTCCGTATCTGCTCCCTACTCCCCACTATAGCAAGTATTGAATCAGCTTCTACAACCGTATTCCCGTATAGATCAATGACCGTTTTTTCGTTTTTTTCTATCGCAATAACCGTGCAACCGACCTTCGATCTAAGATCCAGTTCTTCGAGGGTCTTTCCTGCAAACGAAGAGCCTTTCTTAACATGGTATTTCTCAATTGCTATGCCCTCGTAGAGCATCACCACATCTTCTTTCTGTTTGGAGATCGCCATTTTTGCAATCATCTGCCCAACCACGATTGAGAGTGATGCAACATAATCAGCGCCAGCTCTATAGATTTTGCCACATATCGGCGCGTTCGCCCTCACCAGAAGGATAGCGTCCGGAGCAAGCATCCTTGCAACGAGCGTTGCAAAAATCGTGTCGGTATCGGTGTTCAGCGCTATTATGACTGTGGATGCAGACGCAATCCCCGCCCTCCTGAGAACCTCTTCGCTTGCGCCGTCCCCGACCACATAGCCAAAGCCCTGCCCCAACAGGACGTCTTCGTTTTTATCAACTACAGTAAATTCAATTTCGGCATCCACAAGTTCGAGGACAATGCTCCTGCCAACGTCCCCATACCCAACAACCACTGCATGTCCGCGTTTTGTTTCCATCTCTCTGCCATCCTATCATCTGGTCAACTTCTTCAGGGTGATCAGGTGTTCATCGGTTCCAACTGCCAGCAGAATCGAATTGGATCTGATTATAGCGGTTGATTTCGGATTGAGCGAGAGTTCACCGATTGCCCACATACCAATAATATTGCATCCGGTCCGTTTCCGTATCGCGGACTCTTTCAAGCTCTTTCCAATCAGTTCACTCTCCGGATGGATCGGAAATTCGATTATCTCGATATTTTCCAGGAACTTGGTCGCGCCGACCAGATGGCTGACTGTCGGGTCGGCTGCCTTCCTGCCCATGAACGAACCAAGCATCGATTTCAGGGCGATCACGCTGTCTGCACCAG
Organism: Methanobacteriota archaeon; assembly: GCA_034659315.1. GTDB lineage: Archaea > Halobacteriota > Methanosarcinia > Methanosarcinales > Methanogasteraceae > Methanogaster_D. The sequence goes on along the minus strand of JAYEGZ010000181.1, from coordinate 4,400 downwards.
CGTACTCCAGATACTTTCTCTTTGACAAATCTTCGAGAATAGCGATCGTTTTTACTCCGCACATATCTTTTGCGGTCAACACAATATCTGCGTTAATCTCGTCGCTTTTATTAGCTATCAAAAGCCTTGCTTTTGCTATATTCGCACCATTGAGCGTATTTTGGTCGCACGGAGCTCCGTGAATGCAAAGAATGTCGCGTTCTAACAAGTCACTAACAACACTGCGGTCATCCTCCACTACCACAAAAGGAATCTGCTGGTGCCCCAGTTCCTCGATCAAGCTCTCGACAATCAGGCTGTATCCGCAGATGATCAAGTGGCCTGATAACGCTTGCGACACGCTCACTGGCAGCGAGGATTTCACCCGCGACTCGATCCATGGGGTGATGACCAGCGGGAAAAGCATTGCGAACAGGAGAACAACCCCTGAAATGGCGACCACAATTGAAAATAACATCCCGGTTGCCTCCACGAAATAAACATCCCCATATCCGACGGTTGTCATGGTCGCAATGACCCAGTAAACTGCAGTCACCAGGTTTACGTTTGCCATCTGCTCTGGTATGTGCTGACCCTCCCTGAACATCAAAAACAGGAAAACTACACAGTATACGATGATGAGGCTTACGACTCTGGTTAAATATTCAATAACCGACTTATTAATATTTATACCCATACTTATTTCATCATTTTTTGCACCAGACGCGCCTGAAATCCATGATACTTCGAAAATCCTTCGGAATCCTTCTGGTCGATCGATGATTCGCCGAATGATACCAGTTCTTCCGAATAGAGTGCAAAATCGGATCTCCTTGCAACCACGGTCGCAGAACCTTTGTACAATCGCACTTTTACGTCTCCTGTGACGCGTTTCTGGGTTTCATCGATGAATGCAGAGAGATCGGCATACAGCGGATCGTCCACGAGACCCATGTACGCAAGCTCAGCCCATGCAGCATCCACCGTCGTCTTGAACCGGAGTTCATCCCTTGTGAGGGTGAGCGACTCAAGATCGCGGTGCGCGGAAAGGAGGATCGTCGCAGCAGGATGCTCATATATCTCCCGTGCTTTTAGCCCGAGCACACGGTCTTCGATGTTATCGGACCGTCCGATTCCATGCGTGCCCCCGGTTTTGTTGAGCTTTGCGATCAGCGAGACGCCGTCCATCATGGCCCCATTTAATGCTACAGGAACGCCGTTTTCGAATGTTAATTCTATGATCGCCGGATCCGGTGCCGCTTCCGGCGACGCGGTCCACTCATAGATCTCTTCGGGTGGAACGAAGTATGGATCCTCCAGCTTGCCACCCTCGATGCTCCGACTCCACAGGTTTTCATCCACACTCCATATCTTCTCCCTGCTGACCGTCACAGTTATCCCGTGATCTGCCGCATAATCGATCTCCCATTCCCTTGTCAGATTCATGTCGCGCATCGGCGCAACAACATCGAAATCGGTCGCCCTGAACACCACCTCAAAACGAAGCTGATCGTTACCTTTGCCGGTGCAGCCATGCGCCAGGGCATCTGCCTTCTCTGATTCAGCAATTTCGGCGATCTTCTTTGCGATTAGCGGGCGGGCAAGTGCAGTCCCAAGTACATAACCCTCATAAATCCCGTTTGCTTTGATTGATGGGAATAGGTAGCCAGTTACGAATTCATCCTTCAGATCAAGGGTGTAATGCTCATCAGCAAGGGTTTTTGCACGCTTTGTTGCGTCATCGATCTCAGATGCGGGTTGCCCCACGTCAGCAACGACTGTGATCACGCGATCGTAATCGTATTGCTCTTTAAGGAGCGGAATGCAGACAGACGTGTCCAGACCGCCAGAATATGCAAGTACTACTGTTTTCATGGTGCTACTCCTATTATCAATAATGGTACGGGTGAGTTACTTATGATTGTTTATCTTTACCTTTCGCTTTTTCCGACATTAAGTCTCCCGCACAGTGGATGGTGAATTCGGAGGCACCTGCTACACACGGATACTTATAGGAATCTGGCACGGACTATCGGTTCCGGGTGTGTAGTGGCGCCACGATCCAACACTATTAAGTATCAGTAATCCGTAACATTTGAAATACAATTGTGGAAATGGTGGTACCTTGCCTTATACAATCGAACACATACATGCGAGAGAGATACTGGATTCCAGGGGGAATCCGACTGTCGAGGTCGATCTGGGAACTCCAAGCGGTTTTGGGCGTGCGGGTGTGCCGTCCGGTGCATCGACAGGCACAAACGAGGCGCTTGAACTCAGGGATGGCGACAACACGAGATATCATGGAAAGGGCGTTTTAAAGGCGGTCCAAAACGTAAATACCGCACTCCGGAACGAGATCATTGGCATGGATGTACGAGACCAGCGCCACATCGATCATGCGATGGTCGATCTTGATGGTACGCCAAACAAAGCAAAACTTGGCGCGAATGCCATACTTGGTGTTTCGATGGCGGCTGCAAAGGCTGCTGCTGATTCGGCAGGACTGCCGCTTTATATGTATCTTGGCGGCGCCAATGCGCACACGCTGCCGTGCCCGACCATGAACGTACTGAATGGCGGCGAACACGCAGGAAACGATCTTGCAATCCAGGAGTTCATGGTCCAACCAAGGGGCGCGTCATCATGCACAGAGGCGATACGGATCGGTGCGGAGGTTTATCACGAGTTAAAGAATATTCTGACCGTGAAGTACGGCGCTGTTGCCGGCAACGTTGGCGACGAGGGCGGATACGCGCCGCCGATGGATCATACCAACCAGGCGCTTGATGCGGTCGTCTCAGCCATTGAGGAGGCTGGCTACACCACATCAGAGGTTACACTCGGAGTCGATGCCGCTGCATCAGAGTTCTTCAAGAACGGGAAATACCATATCGATGGCACAGAACTCGACAGCGGCGAGATGGTGGATTACTATCTTGACCTCATAAAGACGTATCCAATCCTCCTTGTCGAGGATCCTTTCCATGAGGAATCCTTTGGCGATTTTGTCACATTGACCGCGTCAACAGACGTGATCATCATCGGAGACGATCTGTTTGTGACTAACATCGAGCGGTTGCAGCGTGGAATTGATATGGGCGCGGCAAACGCGCTGCTGCTCAAGTTAAACCAGATAGGGACCGTGTCTGAATCGTTCGATGCTGCAACTCTGGCGCACAGAAACGGATATAAGGTGGTGGTGAGCCACAGGTCTGCTGAGACATGCGATTCTATGATCGCTGATGTTGCGGTTGCAGTCGGAGCGGATCTCCTGAAGACAGGCGCGCCTGCCAGGTCAGAACGTACTACCAAGTACAACCAGTTAATTAGGATTGAGGAAGAACTGGATCATGTGGCGCGATTTGCCCAACTGTGAGACAAGCCCCTAAAGAAAACATATATATACCATAAGTTGTAGATTAATGTAACCATGTGGTGGTGTGTATGAGTTCATTTCGATCAAAAATCAAAAGAAGGTTGGAGCGATATATCGAGTTGGATCCCGACGGAATCAGGTATACCGTCATGGCGACCATACTTAAAGTTAGACAAGTGACCGTGGACTCTCTTTGTGACCTACTCTCAACGAGATTCAAAGTTACCCACAAAAAAGTCGCTTCGATGGTTGGATATATCCATTCCAAACTTGGAATTCTCCATGCGCATAAACAGTCATATAAGACGCCGATTGTCTATACGCTGCGCGATGAGTACGTGGATCTTGTGAAATCAGTACTGAACCTGAACCAACCGGAAAATCGCCCGACTGCGGCATGACACTGGTAAAAGATGCTCCACGCACCTCAACCAGCCTGATCGTCCGCTCTGACGCAAACACACGGATCACGGCATCTCGCGACCCGTTCTATGAGCTGATGCGGAGGCTGTTCCAGAACGAGAGCAGTGCGATACGCGGTCAGAGATTTGTTATGCGAATTCTTGAGCGTGAAGCGTCTGGTAATCCAATGCGAACAGAGGAATGGCGACAACTACTGGATGAATTTGATATAAGCATATCATCGTTCTATGCCATGCGGAACAAACTGCTCGGCGCAGGGATGATCACCAATAAAAAGGGTGTGTACCGGGTATCAGGTCAGTTTGGCAAGGATCTGGTCGATATGGCGAGGTGGTGGTGGGTCGCGGTGTTGAAAAGGGATCTTGACAGCTTGTGAGGGCGTTGTAGCGGTTAGCCGTTCCGATAATAGTTTCATAGATTTCATACCATATTTTAGATTTATCCGACCACACCACCGACGCGGATGCGATCCAAACACCATATGATATGGCAACCCCCAGCGTCCGAAAATCTTTTATAGAAGTACTATCATTGATTTTTGTCGACTGTTGATATCGTGGCATTACATCAAGATAGGATTGTCGTGGTATCATGGTCGCAGTACAACATAAAAGAGGTA
>JAYEGZ010000180.1:4741-8896 GCA_034659315.1 Methanobacteriota archaeon | reverse complement strand
TTCACCGTTTCATCATCCGTATCTGTGACGTCACCACCAATCGGGGGAGTACCTGTGGCTGTTGCCATATTGTAGATCGATCCGGCATCCACGTCTGCCTGTGTAACCATGTAGATCGCTGTGCATGTCATCGATTCACCTGGTGCCAGGCTTGTTGCATCACATGATAGAGCACCCAGACCAGTCATCGGGTCAGTGACAGAAACAGGATCCAGGTTCACATTACCATCGTTGGTAACACTGAACGTGTAGGTCAGGGTATCGCCAAGACTGACATCAGTACTTTCATCTTCATCAGCATTGTCTGTCATGGTCTTGATGAGGTTGATCGACGGATTGTGTGGTATATTCACCTCAGCGGTATCAGTAGCATACAGTGTGGTCGGTTCGATAATGGAGTCATCACCTGTCACGGTGGCGATATTCGGATAACTCCCTGCCAGGGTCGTGACTGGAAACGTGACCGGTGCCTTGCCGGTGGCAGTGCCACCTGCCGCCAGGTCATCATCGAATCCGTCATCATCTTCATCCGATAGTCCCGTACTAATTGTGACCGTGAAATCGTCGCCTGTGTCGCATGGTGTGCCGTTGTCGTCGACCAACTTCACGTTATACAGAGGCGCGCAGCTACTGGGATTGGTAATCACATAGCAGTACTTTACGGTATCGCCAGCAGTAATGGTGAGGGTTTCTGAACCCGGACATGGACCGCATGCGGTAGTCACGGTCTTCTCGATATTCAGCTCAGGGAAGCAGATGTTGCGTATATGCTTGATTTTGAAGGGGATGGTCTGTTCGCCGCTTTTAATGGCTTCTGGCAGATCCCCGGGTTCTGTACCATCAGCACAGGTCAGCCATGCATCGGTTAGTGCTGCTTGCAGATTGCCGGTGGGTTTTTTGGTTATGTCTGGATCACAGAACAGCTCCACATCGATGCGGACCACTACCGTCTCGTCTCGTTCCAGATCGTCAAGCTCGACAGTACCGTGCAGCTCAGAGCCTGCCTGGAATAACGGTCCGGTGAGGTGCTCGTATGTGAGTGTGGCTGTACTGCCGCCATTGTCATCGATGCCGTCGTCAACGCTGTTCTCGTCAGCGATCAGGTCCTCAATGTTGCCGTAGTTCACCTGGACGAGCACAATTTCGCCAATTGCCACACCGGATTGGCCGGTGGTGTCAGCCAGAAACGAAAAATCCATCTCGATAGTTTGTGGGGCGTCAGTGTCTGCTTGAGTGGTATCATCCACCGTAACTTCGGCGAAAAATGTCACAATGTCGCCGCATGAGAAATCGCCACCTTCCAGCGACTCAACAACGTCCTTATTAACCCCGATGGTGCCGTCATCAAAGGCGCCGCCGCCGGTCGCGTGGTTGTATGACTCCGGAGCTGCTGCGGCAAAGTCGATGCTAAAGTCTCCACCGGCAGCCAACACTCCTGGTGTCGTCACAAGCAGCGCAACGAGCACGCTTAACATCAGTAATAGCGCCAGAGGTACTCCCGACTTTCTTTGCTTGAGTCTCTGATCTGTGTTCGTCATTGTGGTACGAGCCATTCCCGGCATTACATCCAGTAGTAGCATGGTTACCTGCCAGAATTCTCTTAGTGTTTTCATTTTATACCTCCATGGTATCTGTTCAATCGCAGTTTGATTCTCCAAATTCGCCCGTTTATCGAATTATACCACATTTACGGATCATCCGCAAATCACAGGTATAGATTTCCGTTGGTTCTCACAGGGGTCGTGGCTTTTTCATGGTGGGCGTGCATGATCAACATCCGTATCGATGATAAAACGCCAGAGCGCATGTACAGGTTGCACAAATGACACTTCTGCAAAATTCATCGCGAACCATGGGCGTGTTATGATGTTGTTTGGTTAGGCGACTGATTGGGCAATGTTAGAATTGCAATACATGTCAAATTGTCTTATGTTGATTATGGGAGGGACGCTGCATCTTATGGAGATGGGTACTTCTATAAAAGCTTGTGGGTTATTATGGGAGTTGTCGTGCTAACATATTGCCAGGGAATAGTTCATGAATTGAGTATATACCACAGACAAAATAATTAGGTAATCTATTCATCAGCATTTAAAAAGCGCATGCTCAAAGCACTCTTTCACATCACTTATAAGCCAATTGGAGCACTATTTAAAAACATAGAGATAGTCAAACTTTCCATTTTATCGTCTAATATTTTTGTTTCTGTTTCATCCAACCAAAAACCATGAAAATAACCATTTCAGTAGAAAAAACGGACATCCGCAGCTAATCCAAGATTGCAATGCATCAACGATTAAAGAGATTTTGTAAAGAGTCAGGGATGTGGAGTGCCATCAGATAACTTTGCTATTTTATTTTTCGGTAAGCGCTTAGTTCGGGGCTGGTCCATGTCCCGAACTGCCCTATCCCAAGTGTCTCCCCCCATATATTTAGACCCAATGCGCAGCAGTAGCGCGTCCATCTGTTCCGTTAACTGTTGCAACACTAAATATTTAATATGCATCAATGCATACACAAGTTCTCATGAAAGAGTTCGAATCCGATTCTGCCAATGTCCGCATACCTGAAGGATACAGCACGGTCATCATCAAACTATATTTCTGGGTAGGACTCATCTCGGCGACCCTGCTTCGAGCGATACTAATTGCCGGCCATTACAGCGACCTCCTTGCACGGGTGCTCTGGTACCTCGGAGTCCTCGGGTATATATGGTTCTTCGCTCACAGGTACCACATCGCCAAACGCAGGTTTGGTGTGATAAAAGACTTAAATCTCCTCGGAAAGATACAGGTGCATGAACCCCTGACAGAAAAGGATTTCGAGGGACTCAATTACATCATGTGGAGTCTCTCGGTATCCAAGGAACGCTTGAATTATCTGGTCATCTTTACATTTTCCGTAATAGCTATCATCTTATCGCTGGTGTTGGATCTCGGATTTGTGAAGTTTTGATGGTGGCGGAGTTTGAGCATAAGTTAACAGAGTCAGCGAATATCTCCCTCCTTAAGTTCGTATAACGTTTCGCATGCATACGGCGTTTTGCCAGCGATAACGAAGGCAAAATGTGTCGAAGCCCAGAGCGACTAACTGGGGGGTGTATACGCGCTGTTGTGCAATGGGGCGAGCCATTACTTTTCAGCAATAACTAGCATCTCAAAATCTTCTGTTGTAAGTTTATCATCTCTTGAAAATGCTCCGAGTTTTGCCCCATAAATACCAATCTTTTTAAATTCGAGCGATTTTAATAGCCATGTAATTTCAGAAGGAACATAATATCTTTCATTACATTCTAATTCTTTCTTATTTCCAAAATCATCCTCTAATGTTGTAATATTAAAATCTCGGAAAGTCATTAAATCAAAAGTATTCTTACTATATGTTGCATTTCCCTCTTCTGTTGTTGACGTACAAAATTCCTCAACTGAATGAAACAACGGGAATAATCCATTAAGTGTTGTAAAAATCAGCTTGCCGACAGCCTTTAAAGAATTGGTCGCATTTCGGAGGATTTCATAATTCATTTCATCTGTTTCCATCAGTGAAAACGCCCCTTCGCAGAGCATTATTGCCAAATCATATTCATTCTCAAATGGCAATTTCCTTGCATCATGTTTCTGAAAATCAATTTGCAGGTTTTGCGATTTTGCTTTTTCTTTTGCTCGCGCCAGTTGTGATTCTGATAAATCAATTCCTGTAACCGTGTAACCCCTTTTTGCTAATTCAACCGAATGTCTACCGGTACCACATCCGATATCGATTATTTTTAGTGACTTATTAAAACCAATTTCCTTTTCAATGAAATCGCACTCGCCAATTGTGCCATGTGTAAAGTCTTCAGCATCATACTTTTCACCATAATTCTCAAATAAAGATTCATACCATTGTTTCATATTGATTTCTCCTTATCTTGGCTCGCCCTTTGTGCAACTCCGCCATATATAAAGTTTACTTCGCACATACATCTCTCCAGTTGAACCTTCTCACTCATTTTTACAGCCTGAATTTTGTAATAGGTGTAAATACCTATATAACTCACGCATTTTTTTTGCAATGATGCACAACGTCCCGCAAATAAAAACGACAGATAGCCCCCAATCTCCCTTTTATCCGCCGCACACCTACCGGTCCGGCAAGTGCCGCAACAAAGATCGC
>JAYEGZ010000180.1:0-4641 GCA_034659315.1 Methanobacteriota archaeon | reverse complement strand
TTTCCAGCACCCGCATCCGATTTCTTATATTCGACAGCAATAATTTGTTACATAGCCATAGCAGTACAACTATTGCAAAAGGTAGCAAGATCCATCGCAAAGTGGTTAATGGCGAAATGGTTGCACCGATTGAAATGAATAAAACACTCCCGATGATATATAACCCCCCAAGCGCAGAACATCGGATAAAATAATATTTATGAGTTTTGATGATCGGTATTATGATAAGATGCTCTTTTGTGAGAGTTACTCCACCTACATAAGTGGATATAGGGTGCTGAAGAGTCTTCCCGTCATTGAGGCGGCAGATGCTCGTTTCTTTGATAATGGTACCCATTTTCGGCCCCCTCCATTGTTTTTATGATCTTCCGGGCACATTGGATTGTCTTAAGGCATGTTGTTTATCTGAGGCGAAAAAACCCTTATCAGCCACTAATTTACTCAAATCACACCGATTGTAGCGTATCTGCCTGTCACCCGTTACTCGAGCACATTCACCGCAGCCACGCATCCATCGCCTCTTGCAGCGTGAATCGCCCCATGTAGAGCGCACTTCCAATGACCACGCCAGCAGCCCCGGCATCCCTGCTTGCGGCGATATCGGACGTTGTGGTGATGCCGCCGGATGCGATCACTGGTATTCCTACCGACTGCACCAGTTCTGCAGTGGCAGTTGCCGCAATTCCACCAAGTAAACCCTCCTTATCGATGTCTGTGAAGAGTATGCTTCCTGCGCCGAGTTCTTCGAATTCCCTGCCGATGTCAACCGATTTGACCCCGGATCCGCGTGTCCATCCCTCGATTATAACTTCCCCTCCCGCAGAATCAAGAGCGATCATGATATGCTCGCCTCCGAATCGGTCAGATAATTCCCGGACGAATTCGGGGTTCTGGAGCGCTGCGGTGCTTACAATCACGCGATCCACGCCAACTCCAAGGAGGCTCTCGACGTCATCCATCGACCGGATACCACCGCCCACCTGAATCTTGGAATCGCACTCCTCGCATATCTTCTCTATAATCCCGGCGTTCTGCCGCTTTCCACGGATCGCGCCGTCAAGATCGATCAGATGGAGGGTCTTTGCGCCCTGATCCTCCCAATCACGCGCAATAATGGTGGGGTCTGGGAGTGAGACGAGTTCGTTCTCAGGATTTCCCTGCACCAGCTGCACGCATCTGCCGCCCTTCATGTCAACGGCTGGAATGACTTCGAACATGGTCTTCTTTAGCGGTGCGGGGCTGCATAAACGTTTGCAGCGTCCAGGGTTATGCAATCGAAAAACCATCGCGTCTTTTCCGGGGTTTCAAAATCGAGTCATAGCGCCATGAATCGGGCTGTGCTCATAATGGGTAAGAAGACGCCTGAAATCAGCGCAACAATCAGCGCGATCTGACGCATGTTCTGCCGCCGTCCCAGATAACCGAGTGGCAGCAGCAGGGTGAGGTAGCCCGCCGCCGATGAGAAAGATCAGTAGAAACGCCGCGATACCAGCGGAAACCAGACTTGTGCACAACGACGTGCATAAGCGATGTTGGGTTTGGGTAGCAGAGTGTTCATTGCTTTCTGATGAGTCCATTCTCGCAACCTCCTTGGCAATGGTTGGATGACTCGAGATATATAAGTTGTGACCAGCCTTGATCAGAGGGCGCTCTGATTGCAGAAAGCCCGCAATTGCAAACATTTAAGATAATCTCAGGGTCAGTTATAGAACTATGGATTATCTTATATGTGCGTTTTGCATCGTGTGGACCGGACTTGGTCTCTACACGATCCATCTGCTGCGCACAAGATCCCGATTATCACGGCTAATCACAGAAGGAACCCGCGGGGTGCGCCGTGGATAAGACGCGGCGCCTGACCTTCGCATCAGTCATCATCGTTGCTGTCCTGGTGGTCGGGTTGTGGGACATTGGCGATATAGGGACCACGCTCACGGTCAGCGAACTCACAGATGAGCACATCGGAAAGGCTATGCGAGTCAACGGCACCGTCATGGCAGGAACGCTTCGTGCAGTGGACAACGGCTCAACAGTGCTGTTTACCCTGACAGACGGTCATGCCGACATGAATGTCAGCTACAGCGAGCCACAGCCCGTGAATCTGATAGAAGGGAATCACGTTGCCGTTACCGGGACGATGCTGCCTGATCGCAGCATATCAGCAACGCAACTGGTGACCAGTTGTCCGTCAAAGTACGCCGCTGAAAACACAACGCTTAAATCCGCTCAATAACTAACACCAAAACGAGGCTCATCATGATCACCGACTGGTACGAATATCGGTTAATCAATGGCTCGATTGTCAATATGATAAACAATCTCGATGAGCCAAACATGAAACGTGTTGTTCGTCACGTGTTCGATTCGGGGGGCAAAAGAATCCGCCCGATCATTCTTGTTCTCTGTTCCGAGCTATTCGGAGGCGACGCGGATGAATGCGTCGATGCAGCGCTTGCGATTGAACTGATCCACTCAGCTTCGCTGATACACGACGATATCCTTGACATGGGAATCACGCGCCGCGGCGTTCCGAGCGTGCATGCGCAGTTCGGACTGGCAGCAGCAATTCTCTGTGGAGACTTCCTGCTCTCAAAGTCCATCGAACTGATCTCAAAGTACGATCGGGCAGTGATCCAGGATTTCGGGCGGGCAGGCATGTCAATGGCTGAAGGGGAGGCTGTCGATATAGGCAGCCGGGAAAACAATTTTTCTGAGGAGAATTATCTTGGATGCATCGACAAGAAGACTGCCTCGCTCTTTGCGGCATCAGCCTGCATGGGAAGCCGGGTCGGGGGTGCATCGACGCGTTCGGTCAGTCAGTGCGCCGCGTTCGGAATGCATCTTGGCATGGCATACCAGATCGTCGATGATATTCTTGAATACAAGGAACTTCAACACGAAAAGAAGTCTATGAACCCATCGACCACGCTTCCGCATATCCTGAGTGCGGTATCAACAACAGACGATGCTGTAAATCGATCGATTACGGAAATGCAACACCATGTCGATGAATCACGGCGGATCCTCGATTCATTCAATGAATCGGATGCACCAGGCATATCAGATGTACGGGGCAAGTTACTCAAGATCGTGGATTATATGACCCTTGATCTGATCGAGGATGTGGGCACGCCGACTGTTCCGAAGTAGGGGACTTGCGATACACATGTTTAAAGAGCAGTCCTGTTCACAAGAATCGTGCTTGCGGCAGTGATCAATGCAACACCTTAACTTCTCAAAAATCGTCCGGACCACAAACAAAAACTCCCATTCTCACTGAGTTCACATATATGTTTAGCTGAGGCGAAAAAACCAAGAGATTTCACAGGATTGGCACAAGAAGATGATAATACCTACAAGATGTTGGTGATATGTTTGTATTTTATATCCTACCCCCGCATACTTTCTCGTGGAAATCTGTGTAATCTTGTGGTTAGCCAAACACGTACACTTTAACCAAACACACCAAACAACAATGCGGAAAGCTTGGGCTACCGGGTATTTGGTGGGTGAAATGATTCAGCAGTGATATGACAATTATATATGGGGAAACGTGTTTATCATGACCATGGACCGGATCAATTTCTCAAAGATCGCCGCCAGATATGAAGATTATTCGTTGGTACAGAGATCCGCAGCAGAACTGCTTCTGAATCTTTTGGAGATCGAAGAGAGCGACGATGTTCTGGATCTGGGATGTGGCACCGGCAATCTGACAGGGCGGATACGGGAAATGACTGGAGGCAGAGTGGTCGGGATCGATCCCTCGGAAGGGATGCTCAGAGAGGCGATAGGTAGGAACCGAGGTCTGGATATAACCTTTGAGAAAAAAAGCGTGGAAGAACTGGACTACGAGGACTCTTTCGATGTGATATTCTGTAATTCTGTATTCCAGTGGTTTATATATCCGAAAAACGCAATCAAAAATTGTTACGCATCCCTACGGAAAGGCGGCAGAATCGGAGTGCAAGCGCCTGCTAAACGCGCATATAGCCCCAATTTTATGGAAGCGATTAATATGGTGAAAGAAGACCCGGATACCGAAGAGATCTTTGCTCACTTCAAGGAACCATGGTTTTTCCTTGAAACAGGAGACGAATACCGGGGGTTGTTTGAGAACTGTGGGTTCAGTGTGGTTCTATCCAGAATACATGGCGTACGTACAGAACACACGCCTGCGGAGGTCTTTAACATATTTTCATCGGGTGCTGCTGCGGGTTATCTGAATCAGGATTTTTATGATGTCAGGATCGGAGCGGATTATGTAGAACTATTTAGGAGGATTGTGAAGGACGCTTTTCTCCGGCAGGCAGATCGTCACGGGAAAGTGCTACTAACATTCAACAGGATATTTCTGGTGGCGATCAAAGAGTGAGGGAGCGTGGCTGCTGAATCGGGTTTTGCGTTACTTTTGTACATTCCTGATCATGCATAACCCCCCCGCTCTTGCATCGAGAAATGAGGGTTTTTTTTCAAGAAAATGGTCTTGTTTCGGGGAGTTTTTCACCCCACAATCCGCGCAATCGCCGCCTCAAGCCCGATCATCTCCTGCTCTCCGGTCTGCATATTCCGCAGCGTGACCATGCCCGCCTCAACCTCCTTCGCGCCGACGATCACCGCGTAATCCGCACCGATCGCATC
>JAYEGZ010000179.1:5791-8941 GCA_034659315.1 Methanobacteriota archaeon | reverse complement strand
CCGGATCGATCTACAATATGGCAACAGCCACAGGTACTCCCCCGATTGGTGGTGACGTCACAGATACGGATGATGAAACGGTGAACACGCCCACACCACCAGTTGCACCCATACCACCAGTTGCACCTATACCAGTTCCAACTATGACTCCAATCGGAACTGTATTGCTCGCCGGGTTGCTCGGTTTAATTGGTGCCGGAGTGATCATGAGGAGGAGCTAACTCCTCTCTTTTTTTATGGCATACACTATAACGTTCAGTCACTATACGCACTATTTTCATTTACAAAAAAGTATATCGCCAGCAGGGCAGGGCATTAAGAGAACCCCCATTTCGCAGTATGGTTTGATTTGCTTATATCTCAACTTTGGAAACCCAAAAAAACATCCGCAGCCATTCGATTAGCCCCAAAATCCCAAAGACTAAATCCAAACCAAAACCGCTATTAGACAACCCCTCGGAATATACCAAATTTCGCACTTATTCCACGTTGTATGGGGTAAGGCTCCAGCTTCACATCGTACCGTAGCACCCCGATTTTCAAGATTCTGAATAGCTGAGCAAACTTCACCATGTCGGCTCTTTTGATCTCTGCGAATACCCAGGCGTGTTCTTGCCACAATATGTCGGCTTTTATATACTTTTATCTCCAGTATCATCGATCATACCCGGGTCGCATTGAGCCTGCATTGATCTGTATTCTGCAAAGGGATACTTAATTGCCACGTTCTGCCAATATTAGCCGGTGATATCAATGTACACCAAAACAACCATCAGACCGACCATCCTGCAGAGGATGGTCACACTCGTAGCAATCATGCCACATTCCAGAAGGAACTGAAAAAGATGACACTCATGGCAGATCTTGTGGATGTGATGCTCTGGGTGGAAGAAGGCAACGGGAAGGTCTTATGCGAGATTACAACTGTGCCCGGCAAGATCTTTGAACCGAGGGCGGATAGATATGTCAAACTACTATCAGTATATCGCGGTCTGTCTAAATATACGTGGGAAGACGCTTGAAATAATGCAGGTCGGGATAGGGACCAGCCCCGAACTGAATACTGATCGACTCATAAGCGACGTGAAAAAGTACTTCGAGTGTAATTTTTCGGTGGTGCCCCATAAACCATGACTTTGAATCAATGATTATCGGGCTTGATGGCGGTTTTACACAATTTTGATGTGTCATCCAAAATCACCATCAGTAGGGTGCATAAAAGACGGAAAATTGTGTTAGGTCACGAAAGTTAGTACACTACCAATTTTTCAAATGTGATTGAATAGATACCATAACTATTTTTGCTTTCAATATACACTCCAATTCAGGAAATGTTTAATGGCAATATGTTAGCACGAAAAACTCCTGATAGCCCATAAGCTTATGTAGAAGTACCCCTAAATTCAATCGGTTAGCGAATTGCACCGCATTTCAGAACCCGCAAATTATAAGTATATATTTACGCGGGTTCTCATGAGGGATGTGGCTTTTCTATGACCGGGGGACATAATCAACATCCGCATCGACGATGCCAACGCCAGAGCACATTTGCAGGTTGTACAAATGACACTTCTGCAAAATTCATCGCTAACAATATGTGGGTCACGATGTTGCTTTGTTGGGATACGGATTAAGCAATGTTGGAATTACAACAATGTCAAATTGTCGTATGTTGATTATGGAGGGGCACTGCGCTCTATCGATGGGGATCGAACTGCGACCGAATAGATACAGGGGTATAAACAATGAAAACACTAAGAAAATTGTGGCAGTTAGCCACGCGACTACTGGCTGTAATGCCGGAAATGGCTCGTGCCACAACGACGAATGATACGGCGAACACAGATCAGAGACTCAAGCAAAGAAAGTCAGGAGTGCATCTGGCACTATTACTGGTGTTAAGCGTGCTCTTTGCGCTGCTTGTGACGACACCAGGAGTGTTGGCTGCCAGTGGAGACTTTAGCATCGAATTTGTCACAGCAGCTCCGCAGTCATACAACCACCTGACCGGCGGCGGTGCCTATGATGACAGCACCATCGGTGTGGATGCGGACATTGTTAAATCGCTAGTGGGCGGCGATTTCTCATGCGGCGACATCGTGACATTTTTCGCCACAGTTACGGTGGGTGATACCACTCAAGCAGATACTGACGCCCCACAGACCATAGAGCTGAACGTTTCGTTCCTGGCTGTCACCACCGGTCAATCCGGTGTGGCACTCGGCGACATCGTGCTCGTGCAGGTGAACTATGGCACTATTGAGGACCTGATCGCTGGCGAGAACAGCGTTGACGACGGCATCGATGATGATGGCGGCAGTACAGCCACACTCACATACGAGCACCTCACCGGACCGTTATTCCAGGCAGGCTCTGAGCTGCACGGTACTGTTAAGCTTGACGATCTGGAACGAAACGAGAAGGTAGTGGTCCGCATCGATGTGAAGCTGTTCGGCGATCCGGGCAGCGCCCCCACCGGCAATCTGGCAGGGGCACTACCCGCTGCACGGCTGACCTTTATTAATGGTGCAGAACCCGTGGATCCGCCAGAAGCCATTTCAGTCGGCCAACAGACCGTCCCCTTCAAACAGATCGGCGACATCTGCTTCCCTGAACTGAATATCGAGAAGACCGTTAACACTTCTAACGGTACGTGTCCCGGTGTAGAGACGCTCACGATCTATGCAGGTGAGACAGTCAAGTACTGCTATGTGGTGACCAACCCCAGTAGCTGCGCGCCTCTGTATAACGTGAAGTTGGTCGACGACAACAGCACACCAGGCGACACAGGCGACGATTTCACGGTCACGCTATTAGGGCTGACAGATGTTGACGGCGACGGCACCGCTGACGACCTGAACGCAAGCGGCACTGCCTATGGCAATGTGACGGTCACGATAAACAGGGCAGGCACGGTCACCAACAACGCCACAGCAACAGGCGATGACTCCATTATCGAACCAACTACACTGATAGCCTTTGACACTGCCGAGGTGATTGCCAACGTTGCGCCAAACCCGCAATACAGCATAAACAAGACCATCACCGGTGCAGATACGGCTGGTGACAGTATAATCAACAATGCTGGCGAGATCATCGACTATGAGATCGTGGTGACCAATGACGGTAACGTGGATCTGACAGGTGTCA
>JAYEGZ010000179.1:0-5691 GCA_034659315.1 Methanobacteriota archaeon | reverse complement strand
TTATGCTGTGTTGCAGTCCGACCTCAACGATAACGGCGGCGGCGATGGTGACATCGATAATACAGCCACAGTAAGCAGCAACGAGCTTCCGGATGAAAGCGATAGTGAGGCAGAGCCAATCGTCCAAAACAAGGACTACAGCATAAACAAGACCATCACCGGTGCAGATACGGCTGGTGACAGTATAATCAACAATGCTGGCGAGATCATCGACTATGAGATCGTGGTGACCAATGACGGTAACGTGGATCTGACAGGTGTCAGTGTCACAGACCCATTACTGGGAAACCTTACCGGACCTGTCGAGTCTATGACTGCAGACGGTATCCTTGAAGTAGGAGAGACCTGGACGTACAACGGCAATTATGCTGTGTTGCAGTCCGACCTCAACGATAACGGCGGCGGCGATGGTGACATCGATAATACAGCCACAGTAAGCAGCAACGAGCTTCCGGATGAAAGCGATAGTGAGGCAGAGCCAATCGTCCAAGACCCGTCGATAGATGTGGAGAAGTACGTTTCACTAGATAATGGTACGAACTGGGTGGATGCTGATGATCCGACCGGTCCGGGCATGATCTGTTATACGTATGATCCACAGTTCAAGTTCGTGGTGACCAACACCGGAAACGTCGATTTGACGAACATCACCCTGACTGACTCTGACTTTGATCTGTCAGGTTGCACGGTGCCTCCGCTGGCTGTGGGTGCATCGTTTGAGTGCTTCGTGACTGATCCGTGGGAGACAGTTCAACATACCGACACGGCGAACGCGACAGTGAACTTTGGCGGGCAAACATACTCTGACACGGATAATGCCAACTATTACTATCGGGCGCCCTATTCACCGTGACGAAGATGTAAGACTATAATGTGAAGGCAGCTACCAGATCTCACAAGACCCCAACTATGTACATGCGCTTGGGCTGGCAGAGACACTGGACCAGTACAACAACGGCGAACGCTGTACATCATAGGGTTAGCCGTTGAGGAACAACGAAAGGTGAACTCAGGTCTGACCTGAGTTCTTTC
The DNA here is from genome assembly GCA_034659315.1 of Methanobacteriota archaeon. Lineage (GTDB taxonomy): Archaea > Halobacteriota > Methanosarcinia > Methanosarcinales > Methanogasteraceae > Methanogaster_D. Next base: position 4,659 of record JAYEGZ010000179.1, on the reverse strand, counting down.
TTCTTTTTTATTCTTTCCAGCATAAACCGTAAAAGAAAAGTAACTACACAGATACCTAAAACCACTATCGAGAGACTTCACTATACAGGAACTATCTGAAACATGGAGCATACTATAACCAAACAGGGAATTTGACCGCAGAGTGCGCGGGGGGACGCTGATGATTGTATAGCTCGTGCATTCCTCCGCGCCCTCAGCGGTTATTTTTCTTGCCAGAAAGTACAGAATCGCAATCGTGAGACCCCGACATCGACTGAAATATTTCAGCCAACTCTACCATATCCGGCTCTTTTGATCTCTGCGAATACCCAGGCGTGTTCTTGCCACAATATGTCGGCTTTTATATACTTTTATCTCCAGTATCATCGATCATACCCGGGTCGCATTGAGCCTGCATTGATCTGTATTCTGCAAAGGGATACTTAATTGCCACGTTCTGCCAATATTAGCCGGTGATATCAATGTACACCAAAACAACCATCAGACCGATCGTCCAGCATGGAATGATCCTACTCATAGCAATCATGACAATCACGGTTGCTGTCGCGCCAGCCTCCTGCGCTATTCATCACAGCGGGGACAACGCTGACCTCGTAATCACCGTAAACGAACTCTCGCCCCAGCCAGTTGAGCCGGGACGCGATCTCATCCTCGCAGTTACAATCGACAACCGCGGCGGAGGTGTGGCAAACGATGTTGTGCTAACGATCATGCCGGATTCGCCGATAATCCTCAAGAACGAGAACGATCGAATTATGCGATTCAAGAAGATCATCGGATACGGAGCCCGCGTCGAGACGTACCTGCTCCACATCGATCCTGCTGCGGTAACCGGTAATTATGAGATCGAACTCGGGACAACGTGGACTACTGACGGAGCGCATCGCGAGCAGAACCTGACCGTCCCGGTCGTTGTGCGTGGCACGCCGAAACTCGTAATCTCAGAGATTATGATCGATCCGGAGATACTAAAGCCAGAAGACACGTTTGATCTAAGTTTTCTTGTCTCAAATGCGGGAACCGGGACTGCAAGCACGGTGCAGGTGACCTGCGCACTTGACGACCTTCCGTTCGTCCCGGTCGGGGCAGACACGTTTGTCGTCAGGAAACTTGAGGCAGGCACGTCCGAGAGGCTGAGCTACCGGATCATGGCAAGCGACGGGGCGGAGATCTCGTCGTACGCGATACCGGTAACGATGCGCTGCAACGACGAAAGCGGGGGAAACAGTGCCTCGCAGAGTTCTGTCGGGATCAATGTGATAGGGGACGCCAACCTCTGCATCGCAAGTGTGAAAACAAACCCGGAAAACCCCGCAACCGGCGAGGTCATGACACTCATGCTCCAGATCGAGAATTCCGGACACGGCGATGCCGAATCTGTGAAAGTTGCGATCGATATCCCGTTTGAAGGCACCCGGACCGCGTTTCTCGGAAAAATCGAGGCAGACGATGATGCGCCATGCATCTTCAACTTCCGCTCAACAGAGAGCGGGGATATCCCGTATCACGCCGTGATCTCGTACGAAGATGATCTCGGGGATCACATGACAACCGTTGATCTGGTGCTGTATGTCGGCGACGGTGGAAACGGCGATATGCTGATCCCGGCTCTCGCTGTGGTTGCGCTCATCGTTGTCGGCGGGCTTTACTTTCGCAGGAAGCGATGACTGAGTTAAATTCGTGTAATTCGCCCACTCGCGACATCCGTGATCCGAATCACGACCCGAAGACCAACAAATCACGAATGTCTACGAATGTCGCAAATGGTACGAACATCAAATAATCGATTAAAATGACCTCCATAACAACAGAACTCAAGGTTTCGGCGTTCCTTGCCTACAAATCCATCGCAAATGGCAACAGAGGAACAACACTCCTCACAATCCTCATAATGGCGCTCGCCTTCGTGAACCTCATGTTCATGGCATCGCTCTTTACCGGATTGACCGACGCGTCCGAGGATCAGGTGATCGAGACACTCTACAGCAACATCGTGATCGAGCCGAAGGACGAGGAGACTTACATCAAGAGCCCCGACTCGGTGATGAAGAAGGTGGGAAGCGTTCCCGGAGTTCTCGGAATATCGGCGCAGTACCTTACTGCCTCGACCATCGCACACAAGGAGAAGAGCGGCGCATGGACTGTGCGCTCGATCAACCCCGACGACGAGATTAGGGTAAGCAGCGTCCCTAAGATGATGATTGCAGGTGAGTATCTGAGCAAATACGACCGGGACGAGATTGTTATCGGAAAAGAGATTGCAGGCGGGCACGGCGGAAGCCTCGAGCACCTCTCGCTCGGCGGAGTTGTTGTTGGTGACACCGTTGAGGTTGCATTCAAGAACGGAGTCAGGCGGGAGTACCGGATAAAGGGAATCTTTGATACAAACTTCATCCAGTCAAACCAGCTGGCGTACATCACCGAAAAGGAGATGGAATCGGTGCTCGGAACCACGGATATGACATCCCAGATCCTTGTTAAGACCGACGGGAAAGGAGGCGAGGATAAATACGTGGAGCAATTCACCATGCTCGGCGTTCATGAGGATATTAAGACGTGGGCAGTCTACGCAGGCATCGTCGCGACGATAACACAGAGTTTCACCGCGATAAACACGCTCATAAGCGTCATCGGTCTCTTTGTTGCGGGAATCACGATCTTTATCGTGATCTATGTAAGCACGGTCAGCAAACGGAGGCAGATGGGAATTCTGCGGGCAATCGGGATCAAGGAATCGATAATCGTCAGATCGTACGTCTTTCAGGCGGTCTTCTATGCGATATGCGGCTGCATTACCGGACTTCTGGTCATGTTCATGGTGCTCGTGCCGTATTACACCAGACACCCACTCGTCTTCCCAATGGGGGATGTAACACTTGTAATCGAGCAGAAAAATGCAATTGTGCGGGGTGTAGCTTTAGTTGCTGCAGCTCTGGTCGCTGGCTTCATCCCGTCGTGGCAGGCGGTGCGTGAGACGATCCTTGATGCGATCTGGGGTGATTAAAATGACGAATATGGGACAGGACACAATAATTGCGACAAGAAACCTCTCACGGACATACATCATGGGAACGATGCAGGTGCCAGCACTGAAGAGCGTTACGCTTGATATCAGGCGTGGCGAGTTTGCAGCGATCATGGGCAAGAGCGGTAGCGGGAAATCGACGCTCCTGCACCAGCTCGGGCTTCTTGACACGCCAACAGAAGGCGAGATTACGATCGATGGGGCAGAGATCTCAGGGCTATCGGAGTCCGAACAGACGAGATTCAGGCTTGAGAAGTTTGGTTACGTCTTTCAGGAGTATGCGATCCTGCCTGAACTGACCGCACTTGAGAATGTATATCTGCCCGCGATGGCTCTCGGTATGTCGCAGGATGGGTGCGTCACAAAGGGGATGGGTGCGCTCGAGATGGTCGGACTTGCTGAGCGGGCAGACCACCGCCCCAAGGAGATGTCAGGCGGCGAGCAGCAGCGGGTAGCGATCGCAAGAGCGCTCATCAATAAGCCAAAGATCCTGTTTGCTGATGAGCCGACCGCAAATCTGGATAGTGTCTCGTCAAGGCAGATTCTTGAGCTGTTTCGGTCGCTGAATCAGGAGATCGGGCAGACGATCCTGATGGTTACGCATGAGCTGGAGGACGCGGATATTGTGGATAGGGTGATCTGGCTTGCTGATGGGGAGGTTGTGGAGCAGGAGGGGTGAGGCTCTGGCAGCATCACTTCAGTTCATCCAGCACCAGCGCCCGCAACCCCGGTATAGTCGGTAGATGAGAATCGTTGGTCAAGAAGAACGAAGCACCCGCCTGGATTGCTGTTGCCATCTGGATGGCATCTGGTGTGCGGACGTTATACCTGGCACGCAGACGAGCCGCTTCTTCCGTGATTTCGCATGACATGGGGATCGTAGCGATGTGATTTGCGTTAAATCGCATTGCCATGCCGGAAGAGATGAACCAGCACCTCCAGCAGTGTTACGATAGACGTAACCACTCGAAAATCGACCCGATCCACCGCAGCGAAGAACGGTCGAATGATATTCAGGTAATTCGGATTCTCCTCGATGAAATAAATGAGAGGTGCGGTGTCCAATCCCACAACCTCCCCCTGCAAGGGTTCTAACCATCCCATGATGCTCGCTCACGGTCTACGCACTTCTGGGCATCAATATCCTGCCAGATCTCCTTGAAGAAACCCCTTGTTTATATGTTAAGGTGCTGGCGAGGTTGGGAAGATCCGAAGAAGCGGATAAGAAAATAAATATGATGCTTAAAGATGCTTTGATGAGTAGAAGTCGTAAGAGACTGTATGAAGTAGGGGAGATTTTTTATGAATTGGATAGAGTGGATGAATTTAGAGATGAAATATCGCGACGCCCAAACGCTGCCAGTATACTTCGTGAGCTGGATCTTAAGCACCCTATTCGATTTTTATAGTACCGTGTGCCGGGCTGCTAGGTGATCATTGGAAAAATGAAATTAGAGGGAACCGAAACACCATCGCCATAAGATTATATTGTACCGGACGCTTGCAGATCTGGTCTGTAAACCGGTACAACCGTATAATTCTTTCGTCAGCAAAAATCGTACCATACTGACATCTCCGAGCACCCCGCAGAACAAAATGTTAATCAGACCTCACTCAAACAGATCATAAACACA
>JAYEGZ010000178.1:0-2146 GCA_034659315.1 Methanobacteriota archaeon | reverse complement strand
GACATGGGTATCCACTACATATCTGATGATATGTACGGCGCAGTCTTCGGGACACTCAGGTTCGCAATCAACGACCGGTTCGACCGGATCGCAGGATACCGGGAAGCAGAGGCTATCTGGGTATATGCGGTGCCAACAAGTTGCGACCCGGATTACAATCTATGGATGAACGTCACAGCGACCAGTGAGCAAAAAAGGACACTCACGCTCTTTGATGACCCGTACACCAACGAGACGCAGGATTACGAGACTGAGGTCTGCTACTTCGACGAGAACGATGATGGTGCCTTTGATGATGATAACGAGACAAAGGTGTACCGGACAACAACCAGCTACGATGGCACGTTTGCGCTCCGGCTGGATGAGGGGATGTATGACATCTATGCCAGATACTGAGCAGAAAGCATGCAAACCGCAAAAAATGCAAAAATCGGATCGGTGGAAGATGGTATCAACCGCCGTGATCCTGATCGCAGCGATATCGATCCTGCTAAACGTATATCTGTGTCTCTCAAACGGATCAGGGATGGCGTCCGACGCGGGTAACGATGACGAGACCGATCACTTTGCTGCATTGAACACGTCAAATGAGAATGAAACCAAGATGCACAAAATCGCTGTTGTTGCGATCACACCGGGCAGTACCACGCTGATCGAGTGAGCGCAAGCCCCCTGTGAAATGGTCGGGGCAAGACTTATATAATGGTATGCTATCTGCATACGTGCAGTAATATTAATGCTGCGGATATCTCAAAATAGTTTGAGGTTAATAGTATAAGAAATAACATAGGAGGTATAGAATGAAAAGTAGAATATCTTTGGTATGCATAGCGTTTTTGATGGCGATGGTTGTGCCTGCGCTGGCGGCTCCGGATCTGAGCGTGGAAAGCGTGGCTCCGAACTGTAACTATCTCTTCGGCAACGCGAGCAATGAAATATCTGCAACAATCACAAACAACGGCACTGATTGTGAAGGATCGTTCAATGTCAGTTTCGTTCTCAGCGATGGATTCAGCACAATTGAGTCTGTTGATGCACTGGCTTCTGGAAATAACACCACAGTGAGTATCATCGACCCGACCATCAGAAATGCTGGTGCTGAGGTGACAATAGCAGTGACTGCTGACTGTTGTGGAGGGATTGTTGAGGATGATGAGTCAAACAACGAAACAACGCTGAACGCAACTGTTGTGAATAACGGCTACAAAGGCAAGACTTACACCGGCGGCGAGAATATTACAACATGGAAAACGTTTGATTTAAACGGGGATCTGGTCTATTCAGCTGGCGACAGTTACTATCTCAGCGCGTACTCTAACAAGCACTGGACCGGGTATGTATCCAACTGGACTGCGAGCGATATACCAGTTCCGGCTGCTGCAACCGTTGTGGAGGCACGCTTGTATGCGCCCTACACATACGACAAGGCAAATGTGATGCCTGATAATGTCAACCTGAACTTCAATGGAATCGCTCAAACGCTGGATGTACACTACTGTGATGCGAAGATGTATGCCACCAGTCGCCCATACGGAACGCTCGTATACAATGTGACAGACGACTTCAATGCAGACGGCAACATCGCAGATCTCACCAACTTGCACTCTGGTGGCGGCAATGTCTCGATGCGTGGCATGATGCTGGTGGTGACCTACGAAGATGCAAGCGAACCACGGCGCCAGATATTTGTCAATGAGGGATTTGACCTGCTCTATGGTGGCTCGAAACAATGCACAACGCCGGATGAAGCGACCGCGCGGGCGCCGATCACAGGACTTACGATCGATCCGTCAACGGTGGCAAGTGCCCGACTGATAACTTATGCACCCGGCGCCGGTCGCCCGGATGAAGGAGAACTGATCTTTAACGGACAGGTCTGGACTGATGAGTGGAACGACAATGGCATCCACCAGATCGGAATCAGCGATCGAGTTGTAACCGCCTATCTGAAATCAACCGACAATGTTGTGGGATTCCAGAGCAGCGACGACTACATGGAAGCAAGCAATGCGATTCTCATTCTGGAAGAAGGCGATCCTTGGGTGGATTCTGATTCTGATGGTGTGCCGGATTGCTGGGATCTTGAAGCGGACACGCCTTCTGGTTATCTCACCGATTCGGACGGTGTCGGGCATCGCATCGGTGA
>JAYEGZ010000177.1:0-2157 GCA_034659315.1 Methanobacteriota archaeon | reverse complement strand
AACACTCGTGTATGCCAAGGAATGATAAAACAAGTTTTAAATGCAATAAAAATTGTAGGTGATATGAGACCATGAAAAAGAAACTGTACGTGCCACATCCGGGACACTTTGACGGCTTGAAGCTGCTCGTATCAGAGGCGAAAAAGGACATTTACTCGGTCTTCATGGCAGGCTCGCCCGACTTTGTTGGTACGGGCAGGAGCAATCTTGCCGCCCCTGAGATCGATGACATCAGGGCGCAGACTGAGTACGCTCACAAAAACGGCGTGAAGATGGAGATCGTGCTCAACAGCTCGTGTATGGGCGGGCGGCACCTGACGCCGGAGGGCTTCAATCTCATCTACCGCTATCTCGGGGAGCTTGATAGCTGTGGGGTCGATACCACTGTTGTGGCAGACCCGTACTTAGTTGAGGTGATCGCAAAGGATTTTGAGATGAAACCGGTCGTATCGGTGCTCTCGTTTGTGAATTCCCCGGAGAAAGCCATCTTCTACGAGGATCTTGGCGCATCGTCGATTGTGGTTGATCCTGACGTGCACCGGCATTTCGATGTTTTAAATGCGATCCGCGATTCCGTGGACTGCGAAATAAAACTGCTCGTGAACGAGGGCTGCCTCTACCAGTGCCCATACCGGTATGCTCACTTCAACTTCTTCTCACACGCATTCGGTCCGCACCCGCGCCCGAACGTACTCGATGACTATTATTACGAGCGATGTATACTCTCGAGGATCAAGAATCCGAGACTGATCATCACATCGCCATGGATCAGACCGGAGGACCTCCATGAGTATGCAGGAATCACTGATGTCTTCAAGATCGGCGGCAGAACCCACTACACCAACTGGATCTTAAACTGCGTCGAAGCGTACACCAACGAATCGTACGATGGCAACCTGATGGACCTGCTCGACTGCCCGAAAGACTTAAAAGACCTCTATTACATCTCAAACAGGGATCTTGACGGCGCAATCGACCAGTGGAAGAACTGCGGGTCGGTCTGCGTCGACTGCGGCTTCTGCAGGAGTCTTACAGAGAATGCGGTCAAGGTCTACTCAGGTGGCGGCACAGAGAGTGAGACGCTTGTCGGGTGGGGCGAGATTGCAGATATGAGCGGAGTGGTTGATAGAATAACCGGCAAGACGAAGACGGCGGTGCACGCATGATTACAGAGAAACTACTACAGACAAGAAGTAATATCGAAAACAACCTGCGGACGCTTCTGGCAAGACCTGTTATGGTCACAGAACTGGACGCTTTCGCGCTGCCCTGTGGATGCAACGGAATCACTGCAAACATCCGCGGACTCGAACTGGACGATCTCGAGGTGTTCGAGGAGCAGATGCTCGCCCGTTTCAAAGAGATTGCATCAGGTCTTGAGATTCCGCCGAGTTTCATATTCGCAAGGCTCGTCCCTGGAAGTTCAGTTGTTGCCGCAATCAACTGGCGCGTGCTCTGCGATCGCTGCTATCCTGAGTTTGCCCGCACGCACGGGAAGATGCCGAGACCTGATATCTATATAATGCATCTTGAGCGACGGGAACAGAAAGAAAGAAAGAAAAAAGGATGAGAGATGTAGATGGCGGGCACCAAGCGAAACGCCCCCGGGCACCAGCCAATCAGTAAACACTCGCATTTACATTACAGGAATTCCATCTCTGCATTCGAGTACAGCATGTTTGCGTTGCGCTGATCGCTGATCTTCTTGAAATGGACGTCGAGTGTGTTGCGTGTGATCACGCTTGATATCAAGACCCCGACCATGAATGCTTCGGTGTCATACCTACCTTTACAGACGCGAATCACGTCAGTCAGGTCGTTTATCTTGGTTTCGCCAATCCATCCGGACAGTTTCTTGTTCAGTTCCAGCAAACCGTCCTTTGACATGCCGGATTCGGTGGCGATCGCTGATATTATTACCGGTTGAATCTTTTTGAATTCATCGATTTCGTTATGGTTCATTTAATCACCTCTCTATCTGACGGTATCGGTGCGATCCTTTTCTGACACAGGATGCCAGTGCGCAGACCACATATAATACATCGTTAACTCACCATATATAAAAGTATCGATCATCCATTAAATGTAGCATTATTGTAGTAAAATGTTATATCATGATGCACGTGTTGTGCATGCCATTTGATGCGACGCGAAGGG
>JAYEGZ010000176.1:0-9118 GCA_034659315.1 Methanobacteriota archaeon | reverse complement strand
TCTGATGGCTCCACCTTTGATTTGACATTGATCGCGATGCGGTGCCGCAGATCATCATCAACGATCAGTATCTGAAAATGGGGACTTGCACCCATTCCCTCTCTGCTGTCGATCGCTTTTCCTTTCAGTACTCCGTAGTTCTTGAGTGGCATGGTTGGTACGCCTCCATTCATAGAGAAATTCCATCGTGCGAGTGTGTATACTGGCACAAGAGTTAAAAAGGTTGGCATCTCACCTGTGCTGCTTGGTCTGCAGCGGGGAGATGCCGGAAGGGGATTGTGCGGGGTTGCGGCTTATCGAGGGGTTATTACTACGGTACGGTGATCACATTCCCGTTGATCACATCATCCTCGGCAACAGAGACCTGATGCGACATTCCTGCGATCGTCACGGTGTACATGCCTGCTGGCGCAGTATCAAACTGTGTCCCACCATCCTTGATCGATATCGGCCCATCTGTCGAATACGGCGCGATGAGTGTCACCGTGCCATCAGGAGTTGCAGTTACTGTCTGGATGTACTCAAACGTGCGCCCCTGATTCGTGAGAATCGGTACGCTTAGCGTTGCAGTGCTGTTTGGCGGCGCTGTTCCTGTGATCTTTGCGCCCTTGACGTACTCGAATATCTTGACGTAGCCGGTGTCGGCTTCAACGACCTCTGAGGGGAGGTCATGCTGGCGGTTCTCAAAGGGGTCGGGATACAGCATAGGCTGCATGTTATACACCCATTTGTAGCCGCGCTCCGCGGTATTTCCTGCCATCGACTCATGCACCAGACGGTAATGCAAAAGACTGACACCATCAAAGATGTGGAGCCGCCCTTCCATCGAGCTGAAGTATCTCATCGTCGGAACCATCTCCATTCGGTCGCCTATCGGTAACCACTCCGAATATCCACCCGTATCACCATCCCAGGCAGTTATTGCATAGAACTTGCCTGTCGCCATCTCGACATCGCTGACTACATACCGGACGCCGAGAGTGTCTGCGATCTCGTTTGCCTCATCTTCGCTTGCTGCCGTGAAGAATGTGGACGCGCCGGGTGCTTGCGCCTCGCCGCCGCCAACCCCACCCTGGAATGGGTTGGCGTTCGGGATGCGTCGTGCGATGTTCTCGATCCAGAATCCGTAGTCCCACCATGACATCACGCCATACGCTGTGTCCGGGTACGGGTACGGTTCGCCTGGTGGGGGGCGCTCGTAGGGTCCGTAGTATGAGAGTCCTGTGTCAGGTGTGTTGTATTGCATCCATTCGAGCGAGTTGTACCATGCTGAATTCGGTCCGCCTGAGTGTTGTGCCTGATTGAGTGCTTGCGAGGCTGGACCGAGTGGGTACACGAGGATTGCGACGAAGATTACTGCGAGCACGATATATCCTGCATTCTTTGTCAGGTATTGGGGGAGGGCATCGAGCGTGGTACGTGCGCCTTTGAACCCAGCGAGTTCGATTATTCTTGTTGCAAAATATGCGCTCATGAGCGCGACATTCACAGAATAATAGTAACCAAACCGGTTCTGCCCGTATATCGCAAGGAGCATGACCAGTGTCCAGACGAGGGCAAGAATGTCTTCTGGCTTCCATCTACGCAGCACGTAGTAGCCGAGGAGCAGGGTTCCGAATAGGGAGAGGTAGAAGCAGTTTCCGAAGTTGCCGTATACCATGCTGTTTCTGCCGATGTTGAAATTGCCACTGCGATCAACGATCATTGAGGAGATTTCTGCGACGGTTGAAGCACCGCCCTCTTTTATAGTGAATATTCTTGATACGGAGCCTTCGATTGAGCCGGTCAGTGCTGGAATGGCGACGCTTAACAAGGTGAATGCGATTACCGCACCTACAATCAGAACCAATGGGTAGTAATACGGCTCTAAATCCCGGTTATTCATCTCCTTTGATATGATGTGCATCACTACGAGCGCGATGATTGCCATAAGGGGTGCTGCCACATGCAACAACGAATAGTGTCCTGAAAATCCCAGTTCGGGATGTATCCATGGTAGTATTAGAATCAGTTCTACTACGAATGTGAGTGCTCCAACTACTGTTATATACTCGGTGGAGTTCCCCCGGATGTGCTCGGCGATGTATGTGATGATTGCTGCAATGATAATAATCCCGCCGAACAACAGTGCACCACTCCAGCAGAGCTGGTATGCCGCGTAGGAAACGCCTGCCAAAATCGCATAGAGAACCGGGCATTTGTTCGCGCGCCAGTCTTTACTCAGATTGCTGAATGATAGATCATTAGCACGTGCACTCCTGAGCGCAAGCATGATAAATAGTAGTGTTGCGGTGGAAAATAGAGTCTCTGCGACATGGTGGTCGACAAATCCGAGCAGCGATCTCGAAAGGAACTGTCCCGGCAGCGTTGCGATGATCAGCGCTGCGAGAAGCCCTGTGCCGCGGTTGTGCAGGTGTTTTCCGATGAAGTAGACCGGGATTACCACGAGCGCGCCGAGAACTGGTGGGAAATACGCCCCAACGGTACCTGCGAGGTGCATGTCGGGATTGCCGAGCCCGAAGACGAATGATACGAACGCAATTGCTTGATCATAGAGCGGACCATAGTGCTGAAGATGCCCGTATGGAAATTGTGTGAACGCGTCATAAGTCAAGGTATGTGGATAATTGTGGAGTATATACTCTACGATTCTCATGTGATACCACGGGTCGTTTCCGCCAAACCTGATCGTGCCGTCTGCGAGAAATACACTGTCATATGGGAGTGCGGCACGGATGTATAATGCAATTGCAAATATGATTGTTAGTAGCGCGCCAAAGGGGGCGCCTGATTTCAGTCGTTCAATCAGTGATTGTTCAGTTTCAGCGGGTTTGTGGGTCTGTTGATGAAGTGGGTGTTCTGGCTCTGCAATTTCTTCTTTGCTTTTCCGTCCCTTTCCCCTCTTCACAGGTTCATCTTGCGTGTTCTTCTTTCCAGCCAATAAATATACACCTCAAGTTTCTTGTTTGCTACAGATGAATTAAATAGTTTGGGTATCGTTATAGTAATGTATCATTATAGTGGTGTATCATTATAGTAGTATACGTCCGATGATGATCTAATCGAGAGTTGAGTAGTGGAGTAAAGAATGATCCCGATTGCAAAACCTATGATTGGTGATGGTGAGATTCAAGCGGTTACGGAAGTCCTTAAGACCGGAATGCTTGCGCAGGGGCGGATGGTTGCTGAATTCGAAGGGGCTTTATCTGATTATATTGGAATAAGGGGCGCGACAGTCGTTAGCAATGGCACGGTCGCTCTGGATATTGCTCTCAAATCGCTGGATATAAAGGCGGGAGATGAGGTCATCGTTCCCGCATTTACCTTTATATCTACCGCGAATACTGTTCTCTTCCAGGGCGCTAAGCCTGTTTTTGCGGATGTGGATATGGCTACGTTCAATATTGATCCCGGCAATATTGTGGAGCGGATAACTGATAAAACGAAAGCTATTATCGGTGTACACCTGTTTGGTCATCCGTTTGATGTAAAAGAGCTGCGCGATATCTGCGATGACCACGATCTATATTTGATTGAGGATTGCGCCCAGTCGATCGGTGCCGAGTATGATGGTAAACAGACCGGAGGCTTTGGAACGCTTGGCTGTTTCTCCTTTTATGCTACAAAGAACATGACTACCGGAGAAGGTGGACTGGTGACAACCGGCAGTGATGAATTGTCAGCGAGATGCCGACTGCTCAGAAACCATGGTGAAAGCCAGAAGTATCAGCATACGATGCTTGGGTACAACTACCGGATGACTGATATGCAGGCTGCAATCGGCATTGTGCAACTGAAGCGACTGGATGAACTCAATGAAAGTCGGATCCGGGATGCAGCGTACTTCAACAAGCACTTAAAGGTGTCCGGGCTCAGGACTCCGCACAAGAAAGGGAATGTTGCGCATGTGTACCATCAGTATGCTGTTGTAGTGGAGGATGATTTTCCGGTAACACGGGATGAGTTTATGGAATATCTGAGGGGTGTCGGGATCGGGTGCGCCGTTCACTACCCACTGCCGATACATAAACAACCGCTGTATCGGGAATTGGGTTACACTGAGGATGGCGTCCGGTGTCCGAATGCCACAGAGTTGTCGGACCGGATTTTGAGTCTGCCGGTCCATCCTGCTCTGGGGGCGGAAGACCTGGCACACATTGTTGATACGATAAATAACATCGAAAGTGGTGACAGGACATGAATACGATGAAAGTAGGGGTTATCGGAACCGGGAATATGGGTAGGAACCATGCTCGGGTCTATTCGGAACTTAAGAATGTAGATGGGGTGTATGTCTTTGACACCAACACAGAGAGTGCAAAGAAGATGGAAGAGTACGGCGCTATCGTCTCTGAAACGATGGACGATCTGCTAGACCATGTTGATGCCGTGAGTGTATGCGTTTCAACGAAATACCATCTTGATATCGCAAGAGAAGCCATCGATAAGGATGTTCACTGCTTAATTGAGAAACCAATCACCGGGACGGTTCGGGAGGGTGAAGAGTTACTGAATTTGCTGGAAGGCAAGGATTTGACTATTGGTGTTGGTCATATCGAGCGGTTCAATCCAATAGTTGCGGAGATTCGAGGAATGGTTAAAAATCCGCTTTATGTTGAGATGAAGAGGCATAACCCTACCTCAACAAGGATAACCGACGCAACTGTCGTCGAAGATTTGATGGTGCATGACCTCGATATCATATTCAATGTGCTGTTTGGCGGGGATTATGATATCCATAGTGCCGGAGACGCTGATATGTGCGCAGCACTGGTCAAATTCAATTCTTCGATAGTCTTTCTTTCCGCAAGCAGGAAGGCATCAAAGAAGATCCGGACGATATATATCGAAGAGGAGGATATGTCCATTGAAGGGGATTTCATGAACCAGGAGATATATGTGTACCGCAAGCCAGGAAAATATCAGGTTAAGGATGAGCGGTACGTACAGGAAAATATCATCGAGAAGGTTCTGGTCAACAAGGTGGAGCCGCTCAAAGAGGAGTTGAAGACCTTTGTGGACTGCGTGAAATATGGTCGGGAGTTTCCGATCACCCCCATGCAGGCACTGAACAATCTTAGAATATGCGAGGAGATACAGAGGTTGAATGGCATACTTTAAGCATCCTACCGCAGTTGTAGAGAGTGGTGCCATCGGAGATGGGACGCAGATATGGCACTTTGCACACATCCGGGAGGGCGCTGTGCTCGGAACGGGTTGCAACATTGGCAAGGGGGTGTATGTCGATACTGGTGTACGAATCGGTAACAACGTGAAGGTTCAGAACTTTGTCTCGATCTACCGGGGCGTTGTGATAGCGGACGACGTTTTCGTTGGACCATCAGTCACTTTTACAAACGACCAGTATCCAAGAGCGTTCATCTGGGATGATGGTAAGATCGTTCCAACTTTTGTTGAGAATGGGGCGAGTATTGGTGCCAATTCAACCATACTGTGTGGGATTACGATCGGGGCGTATGCGATGGTCGGGGCAGGCTCGACGGTCACAAAGGATGTTTCGCCGTTTGGTCTGGTATATGGGAACCCTGCGAGATTACATGGGGTTGTCTGCTATTGCGGGCGAAAACTGAGCAGGATACTGGGGGAGGATGGCGAGAAGACGATTTATGGGTGTGAATGTGGCAAAGAAGTGGAGATACTGAAGTATGGTGGGTGATCCAATGGTGTTATTGGAATCAGAAACAGTGGAACTCAAGAAATCCACTGCACAATTGGGGAGGGCACTGAAAGCAGCTTGTGCATTTGTAAATCATAAAGGTGGAACGATATATTTTGGGATGGGTGATCATGGGGAAATTGTCGGTCAAGATGTGTCAGATGCTACGTTAAAAAAAATTTCCAGTAAACTGAGACAAAAAATAAAACCCGAAATAATACCGGAGATAAAAATTGAGGGGACTGACAATGGTAAACTAATCAAAGTCGTATTAAAAGAGGGAAATCACAAACCTCATTTCTTAGATGGTGTTGCCTATATACGATCAGGAACCGAAAACGTCACCATCCCGCCTGATGACCTGCGAAGATTGTTTTTGAGAATGGAGGGGATGCATTGGGATGCAGAGATATGTGAAGGGGCGACACTGGAAGATGTGGATGGGAAAAGAGTCAAATCATTTTTAAGAAAAGCAATAAGCGAAAGGAATTTTGGTGTTGAGGAAACCATTTCTGTAAGCGAAGTATTGGGGAAATTGGGGCTCTGGGGGGATACATACGGATTAACAAATTCAGCGATATTATTATTTGGGGGGATGCCACAGCGACATTTCTTACAGGCAGCGGTCAGGTGTGCTCGTTTCAAAGGAACGAAACCGTTAGAATTTATAGATATGAAAGTTTTCGATGGCGATATTATTGACCAAGTTGATGCGGCGGAGGGTTTTGTTTTGAGGCATATAACCCGGTCTGCATGGATTGAGCCAACGAAAATCGAGCGACAGGAGAGCTGGGAATATCCGCCAGATGCAGTAAGAGAGGCAATTGTCAATGCCATCTGCCACAGGGACTACAAATCCACTGCAAACGCCCAGATCAGAATATTTGATGACCGAATCGAGATCTGGGGGTGTGGTAATCTTCCGCAGCCTTTAACACCAGACGATTTGAAAAAAGCGCATAAATCAGTCCCAAGAAATCCCTTGATTGCAAAATGCTTCTTTTTAATAAAATATATTGAGCAATGGGGAACCGGAACGAACCGAATGATCGACAAGTGTCTGGATTATGGTTTGCCGGAGCCAACATTTGAAGAGATTTCTGGCGATTTTGTTGTGACCTTCAGGAAATATCATATCGATGATGAAACTCTGAAAGAACTGAACGAAAGGCAGAAGGGTGTTATTGAATATCTGAAAGAGAAGGATAAGACAATATCAAATAAAGAATATCAGGTATTGTTTGGGATTTCAAGAAATACAGCCTCTACTGATTTAAATGGTCTGGTTGAAAAGGGGATTATAAAACGGACTGGCGAGGGAAAGAGAAGTGCAAGATATCTACTCAAATGATCTGCAAAGATTGTGCACATTGTGCAAAAATTGTGCAAAGATTGTGCACATTGTGCAAAAACAAGGATGAGCTGGAACTGGAGATTATTGGATGAAGGATAAAATAGCAGTGATTGGTCTTGGAAAAGCGGGTCTGCCGCTTGCAGGAGTGATAGCGGAGAATGGGTTTGAGGTTACCGGAGTAGACATAGACCCGGGCAGGTGCGAAGCCATCAACAGGGGTGAGAACCCGATCCCGGAGGAGGCGGGGCTTGCAGAACTTATCAAGAGACATGGCGGGAAAGGGCTGGTTGCAACGACTGATTACGAGGACGCTTCCGAATGCAACGTATTCATCGTGATTGTTCCGCTCTTCATTGACGAGTTTCAGAATCCTGATTTTGGCATCATGGAGAGTGCGTTCAGAGGTGTTGGCAGGATTCTGAAAACGCAGGATCTGGTTGTTCTGGAGACGACTGTTCCGCCATCTACGACTGAGACGCGCGTGCGGCAGTGGCTTGAAGAGGAGAGCGGATTGTCGCTGTCATCGGGTGAATTCTATCTGGCTCACTCACCTGAGCGGATAATGACCGGGGTTAGCATCTCACGGCTGAGGGAGTTTCCAAAGGTTGTGGGAGGTGTGGATGAGGAGAGCGGGGCAAGGGCGTTAGAGGTGTATGAGAAGTTCGTCCCGGATATGCATC
Organism: Methanobacteriota archaeon; assembly: GCA_034659315.1. GTDB lineage: Archaea > Halobacteriota > Methanosarcinia > Methanosarcinales > Methanogasteraceae > Methanogaster_D. The sequence goes on along the minus strand of JAYEGZ010000176.1, from coordinate 1,407 downwards.
TGGTCTCGTCTGCGCGGGTTGCTGAGTTCATAAAGATCATAGAGGGGTGCTACAGGGATGTGAATATCGGTCTTGCAAACGAACTCTCGAAGATTGCGGATACGCTGGAGATCGATTTTTACGAGGCGCGAGAGTATGCCAACCATGAGTACTGCCACATTCATCTGCCATCTACCGGGGTTGGCGGTCACTGCATCCCGGTTTATCCGTGGTTTCTGGTAAAGGAGATGGAGCGGCTGGAGAAATTCGCGCATTCCCGATTGTTGAGGGTGTCAAGGGAAGTGAATGATGAGATGATCAATTACTGGGCTGAGAAGATTATTTTAGAGTGTATGAAAGTGGGAAAGCCGCTTAATGAAGTTAAAATATGTGTTAAGGGGATAACATTCAGAAGTGGGGTTAAGGAGTTGTACCACAGCAGGAACCTGGCTCTGGCTCAGTTTTTGATGGAGAAGGGATTGGATGTCTATGCGTATGATGAACTGTTTACGGAAGATGAGATTCAGGGGATGGGACTGCGGTTTATAGAGCCGAATTGTGCAGATCTGGTTTTCGATGGTTTCAAACCGGGTATTTCGGAGTGGGCGAGATGAAGATACTTCTGGTCTCAACACAGGATTACATCCACCACCCGGTTCCTTCGAGACATCACTACATCTTCGAAGAACTTGCAACAAGGCACGAGGTACATGTTCCGCACTTCCATGTGAGCGATGGACCGGAGCGGGAGACGAAGCTTATTGTCCATGAAGCAACTAAATATCCCCGGAAAGATCCGGGAATTCACTACCTGGTGAATGCGCCGCACCATTACTCGGTTTTTAAGAAAATCATAAGGGAGGAGAAGATCGATGTCGTGGTTGCTGCACACGTTCTTGCAGGATCTGCGGTCATACGTGCTGCGCATAAGTATGGGGTTCCGGTTGTGTTCGATCTGAAGGACTGGTTTCCTGACTCGGCTGCGGCGTATTATAAGAATCGTCTGATAAAGTGGGCTTTGAGGGAGGGCGTATGGAGAATCACAAAGTATAATCTCGACCGGAGCGAGAGGATCATTACCGTTTCGCCGTCGCTTGTGGATCAACTGGCAGGTTTTGGGTATGACGCGAAGCTGATTACGAATGGGGTGAATACGGATTACTTCAAGCCGATGGATTCGGGAGGTGGGAAGAGGCGATTGGGGATTTATGAGGATTGTTTCGTGATCGGGTTTGCCGGGGTGATAGAGCGGTGGTATGCCCTGGACGAGGTGATGCGGGCGTTTTCAGAGATTTTGAGATATCGCGAAGATGCGAAACTGTTGATAGTTGGTGGTTCGCTCTTTACTGATTACGAGAGCGATCTTAAAGAACTGGCAAAAAACCTTGCAATAGATGATAAAGTGATCTTTACGGGACTGGTTGAATA
>JAYEGZ010000175.1:0-9120 GCA_034659315.1 Methanobacteriota archaeon | reverse complement strand
GCTTTTTCGTAGCATTCTACGGCTTTCTCATACTTTTTAAGATGTGTGTAGGCAACCCCCATTTTATTCCAGACATCGCCGGGTGCGTCGAAGTTTTCATCATCGAGTGCTTTTTCATAGCATTCAATCGCCTTTGAGTACTCCTCCCGCTCATAAAATTCCAGCCCCCGTTCAAATGCTTCTTCTCCGTTCATGCTTCAAACCTTTTTACGGCGAGATCATCTCCACAACACCAATTCCCCACGTTCAGCCCCTCGATCGTGGGCATCAGCATTTCCGGCACGAACTGCCCGCCGTATATTCCGAATTTGGTTTTGGAGATCATTTTAAGAATCGATGACTTTGTAATACCGTTTGAATCGATCCTATCTTTACATTTTCGCAAGAACACCCGCATAACTGCATAATCAAGTCTTTGATCGTGCCCCCGCACCAAACTCATCCAACCATCGATTAACCTTCTCCCCTACCCTTTCGCTCTGATTTCTAAGCTCACCCTCCACCATCTTCATATCAATCTTCTCGTAGATCCTCTTTGCATCCCCTATGGCATCGGTTCCATAAGCATCCATAGAATGGCACGCCTTTAAGATGAACAGATCCTCAAGCGATGGAATCCAGACACTCATATTATGTATCTTCTCCTCAATAAGCCTTGAAAATACCGATTGAGTCAGCAAAACTTCACCCACCTTCTCATAAGAGAGGTCAATATAAAGATCCCGCTCAAAGTCGATGAATCGCCACACTTTCACCCCCCTTCTCGGCTCATATCCAATCTTCGAGAGCGCATCTGCAAACCAGAAACACTCGCCTTGTGTCGGGAAAACAAAATCGAGGTCCTTTGTGGATCGTTTCAGCCCATGGTAGACCAGTGCAGTACCGCCGATCACAATGATCCTCGGGCGGTCATGCAGGTGCTTCTCCACGGTCATGAGCACTTCTCGTATCTCCTGCCAGCTCCTAAATCTCAATTTCATCACCAAAGTATCTCTTGAGTTCAGCGCCGTGAACCGGTAGTAGATGGTAATCACGGTAGATCTTGTAAAAATCATCGAACGTGAATGCAATCCGGACATTCCATCTCTTCTCGATATCTTCGAGAAAACTCCTTTTTATGTGCGTTCTAAACTCGCTGTACGGAAAGATGGTATCTTCGAGTACCGCTTCAGCCGTATTCGCGCCGCTATGTTCTGTTAGCACCACTTCAAACTCATCGTTGCGCTCCATGCAATTCGCAATGTCGATCAGCGCAAGAATCTTGGATAATACACCATCATCAATCGCCATCCCAACCAATCTCTTGAAATCGACGCGTTCGTTCATCAAAAGCGTTGGAATGTCCAATATCTCATCCTTGTCTCTCGATTGTAGCATCTCGATGACCTGCCCTTCGATGACCTGTCCGCCGTGTGTGGCGCTGGTGGTAGTGGTGGTTTTTTGGGTCATGGTTCTCTGCGATCTTCTTTCTTCGACAAAGGCGCTTAAACATCGCTGGCTACTATATGAACCCGGATGATGGAATAATCTTTGGGTTCAGGTTGTACTGGAGTCGTGTTCGTATTTGCCTGTATTCGTGAGTTTACGCAGGCGGCTCTAATGCGCTTGTCCCCCTCACATCTCCAGCACATACCTGACAATTACATCAGCACACGCAGTAGCGTCCGTACGATCGCTCTGCACTCTAATCTCCGGGTGCAGCGGCGCCTCGTACTTGACGTCCACACCAGGCACCGTTCCACCACCGCCCGCTGATGCGTAGATGCCTGTTGGCGCATATTCGGCATGCCTGCTGCGTTCTCGCTTAACGCACACATCAAGAGGGCACTCAACATACACCTCGACAAACCGTGGAATCAAACTCCGTGCAAGATCCCGGTATCTCCGCTGGTTTGCGGTCGCATCGATGATCACAGAGACGCCGCTCTCCACGAGGAGGTGTGCCATGTATGCGAGTGATGCATACACGATGGTTCGCTCTTCTTCGGTGTAATTCGGATGCGGCGTGACGATTTTTCGTATCTTATCAAGCTGGAGGTGTTTTACGCCACGTCCCTGCAAGTCGCAGAGTGAGTCATGCACTTTCTCTGCAATCGTTGTCTTTCCGCATCCGGGAAGTCCTGTGATCCAGATCGCGTATGCGCCCTTCGCTTGCGTTGCATGCGTTGCCTGTGCCTGCATTACCTGTGTGTCACTGCCCATTTGAGAAACGCTCCTGAAGGAAATTCATGTATGGTGGTTGCAATGATCCTGCCGTCTCCGTGCTCTTTTGCAACCATGATTGGCAATCCGTCGCCAGTTAGTATAATATCACCATCGGTCTCTATAAAGTACCCATCGCACTCGGCACGATCACCATCAAAGATGCAGGTGCAACCATGCTCCTGTACCACCTCTATATCAACCGCACCGTACTGTTCTTTGTATTTCAGCGTGAATGGAAGCCACTGATATGTATACTCTGGAACCAGCGCCCCGTACACAACAAGCACACCACCCTTTCTGACAAAACGGTCAAAAAATCCTTTGTTTGTCTCGATTCCACTGGTTACTTTCGTATACTGCCGGTTTGCAAATCCAGTCGGGATGATTAGAACTCCGGACGTGGGGAGAAAACGCATACCGAGTGCGCTGGACGATACACGCTGGTATGAAAGCCCATGCTCAACAAACAGCTTTTCGAAAAGCAGATCACCGTCCCAGACCAGTGTAACGTCGAGCATCGCAGATGTTACCGAATAACCGCAGGAATTACGTGAGAACCTGCACAAAAATCTCGAGCAATTCCTCCGATCACTTGGTTTCCTCCTCTGTCTTTGTACACTCCCCGCCATCCCCTTGGCGTCCGGGATTGGTGCACATTGTCCCTCAGATGCAGCGCACCTGCCAGCCGCCACTGCGTGATCAGTCGTCCATCTGTTTTTCGATCCGCGGTCACCATCATGACGCAATTGTTTCTTACTGATATTTAAATTCGTTGGGTGCAACGTGTGGTATTTGGTCGGGAATCAGGCAACTGCGCGAAGCTTGCTCTTGAAACGTGCGTACGATTGGATCAGTGATTCAATGCCAGGAAGCGTGCGCCCTGACAAGAAATCGATACACGCGCCACCGCCCGTGCTGATGTGCGAGATATTTGACTCAATGCCAAGAGCATGAGCCTCGGAAGCGATGTGACCGCCCCCAACGATCGAAAACTTCGATTTTGTCGCCGCTGTGACAAGTTCTTTTGTTCCAAGCTCAAAACCTTCGTTTTCAAACAACCCCGCCGGTCCGTTCATGATCACGGTCTGCGAATTACGGATCTTCTCTGAGAACAGGATGATTGTCTCAAGCCCGATATCATTGATCGATAGATCGGTCGGCAGCTCGGATACCGACATCTCCACACGCTTGTTTGGATTTGCCTGGTCGGCACATGCAACATCGACCGGTAGCTCGATCTTGTCTCTATATTTTGCGAGCAGTTTGCGCGCTCGTTCAGTCTCGGCTGCGCAGCCTATTGAATTCATGAAATCGCTGTTCTTCTTACCGAGATCAACGCCGCTTGCTTCCAGAAATACGTTTGCAACAAGTCCAGTGACAATGATTGACTCAATCTCGCTGCGCGCCGCAACGTTTTCGATAACATCGATCGAGTCATTAGCTTTGATGCCACCAAGTACAAATACGGTTCCCTCCTTTGAAAAACCTCTCCCTAGTGATTCAATCTCTTTTTCCATCAGTCTTCCGGCGGCTGACAGTAAGACCGTGGTAAATCCAACGACAGATAGCTGCGATCGGTGTGAGACCGCGAACGCATCATTTACGAACATATCTACGTGCGGGGCGAGTCGCTTCACCATGATGGTGGTCGCATGTTCCTCGGGCGACCGGAACAATCCTTCTTCCGAATAAAACCGGGTATTCTCAAGCAGGATGATATCACCATTATCCATCGATTCGATCGCATTTATGGCATGCGATCCGAATATATCATCCACATAAGTGACCGTCCGCCCACACAGACGCTGCAACCTCTGTGCATGTATCTGCATCGGGGTGAAATCCCTTTTACCAGGTCTACTCTGGTGCGCGAGCAGCACAACCCTGGAGTCGCTTAAATCTCGCAGTGTTGGCAAATGGCTCTTGAATCGAGCATCATCAAGGATTGATCCGTCTGGAGACATCGGAGAATTCAGATCAACTCTGACAAGCACGGTCTTCCCACTCGTGGACACATCATCAAGAGTTAGATAACTCATCGGCTTTTGTGCCATGTATATATCTTCTGCACCGATTCGTATTTAACGTTACCAACTATCAAACCCGCATGATTTCACACACCCGCCCACATACCAAGAAAGCCCCATGTCCCGATGGCGCAGATATTGTAAACATGGGCTCGGAGAGTTTTCACACCGAAATCTCCAACGCATTCATGAGCGCGATCGTTTTCATATACTTTTGAGTATAATTACGTTCCCCCTACCCTTCTTTACCTTCTTAACCATCCCCCGATCCTCAAGATCTGTTATCATCAGGCTCACCTTCGCTTCCGAATATTTAAGCCGCGCTCGCAGTTCCTTCTGGGTAATTCGTCCACCGCTATCCCTGATAACCAGGAGCACTTCCTTAAGATCGGGCGGGAGGTCTGATTCCCTGGATTCCTTTGATACCGCCGATGCTCCGGATTTTGTAGGTCCCTCCGATCCAGCTTTCTCGTATTCGGGTAGAGGTTCCGGTTTTATCGCAGGTTCAATCCCCCGTTCCAGTGGCTCGTATTGCGGAGCGCCTCCTGAGATCGGGGCACCCTTCGCACCGCTTTCACGAATTTTCCACCCACGCCACAAGAATGCAGCATATCCAGCGATCAGAATGAAGAAAATGGCGATTGCAACCGGGAGTACCATGGAATCCTCTTCACCGACTATCCCTTCGGGATCTTCGTAGCCGTACAGATCCTCGCTGAAGTTGATGCCCTCACACATGAACGCATCCTCAATCGGTGGAAACATCAGGAGATCAAGCACAAAATCGCCGCCTCCAACGATTGTGATGTTCTCCTCAGCGTAATATTCAAGAACATTCCCCTGATAATACTCAGCCCGGATCGTATACGTCCCTTCAGGCAGATCAAAGGAGTAACCTCCGGAAGACGCCACCAGAAACTGCGGCGGCGCCGAATCCACCTCAACGATTGTGTTTTCGAGCGCCTCAAACGTTGACCATTCATACGTGGTTCCGTGCACCACAGCGCCTGATGCCATTGATGCACAGATTGCGAAGACCACGATGAATACTATAGGTCCCCGGACTCTTCGAAGCATCAGAACGTGGCGAGTTTACCTTCTGCGACCAGTCTGGTGATATCAGTGATGTTCTCGAGTGACCTGTCGATGATTGCCCTGACTTCTGAGTTTATTGCCTCGGCATTCACCCCGTCCGCTGAAACAATCTGCGCATCCGCAACAAGCGGCTGGTCGATCGGCTTTCCGATCTCTGATAATATGCGGACGTATATTTCCTCAACACCATCCACAGTCTCAGCCACCTCGGATGCGATCTTGCTGGAGAGCAGGTTGTAGATCTTGCCGACATGGTTGATCGGGTTCTTGCCGCTCGTCGCCTCCATGCTCATCGGTCGGTTCGGCGTGATAAGACCGTTGCACCGATTGCCGCGTCCGACCGAACCATCGTCACCCATCTCGGCTGAGGTGCCGGTCACGGTCAGGAAGACCGATCGATCATCGATATTGTCTGCGGTGTTGATCAGCACATTAATCTCGCGATCCGTGTATTTGCAGGACATATTTGCGATGTGATCGCGCAATTCCTCGGTTACGCTGATATAATGGTCGAGATCATCGAGATGGCGCCCAACCATGGCACACGCTATGACGAGCGTGATCTTGTCCCCGTCACGCAGCCCCATGACCTTGGTATCCTCTCCTATCGCAGGAATCTTCTTCCGAAGATCCATCAGTTCCCGCTCGGTCTGATATACGATCTGCTCGGTCTCTGAAAACGGCGCAAACCCGACACCAAACGACGTGTCGTTCGCACCCGGCATCCCCCTGTGGAATACGTCCCTTAAGTCGGACGATCCCTCGCCAAATTTGCAATCAAGGATGATATCATGGTTTACATCTAGATTCAGGATCGTTCCTTCGAGATATTCCCTTGCTGCCCTTATCGCAGTGGTATCTGTTGGGATATGCACACCATCAAACTCCTTTGTGGCTCTGCCGACCAGTAATATGTAGATCGGTGAGACTACCTCTCCGCCACCGAACTCCGGATATGATCTGCCAGCAACGATCTGCGTTTCATCGGTATTGTGGTGCAAAACAGCCCCGCAGCGGTCGATGTATTCGATGCATAGCGCCCTGCTGACCGCTTCTGCAAGCCCGTCTGCGATGCTGTCGGGATGTCCGATGCCCTTCCGCTCCACAAGTTCGATCTCCTGCTTCTCAAGCGGTGTCTGCCTGAGCGGTTCCACTTTGATGTTTCGTATCATGAGTATAGCCTCGATAAACCTCTGTGATAATGTGTTATCACGCTTTTAGCTTTTAATAATATATTGGTTCTGGCACATGGAATCGGAGTTGGTTGTTGGTTCGAGGCTTTGTCTATTGTCAGACTATGCAGTGACCGGGGCTGCACGGAGCGGGCGCAAATTCGAGAGGCATCATCAAACATATACACCTACACCTGCCGCCAAAACTCTTTTAAAGTATCACTTCAATATTGCAGTAAACCACTGTAATATTTAGGTGATACAATGTGCAATTGCAACTGCCACCCACAACTGCAAAAACTCGGTAAGTACATAAGTGCGCTCCACTGCCCGACCAGATGGGAGATCATCGATTGTATCGGCGATGGCAGCAGGAGCACAAAGGAGATCTACGAATTCCTGGGCGACAGGGGGGCGAAACTGACATCTTCCGGATTATATTACCATCTGTCAGCGCTCAACCGTGCAGGTATCATCGAAGTAGCCGAATACCGGGAAAAGGGCGGTGGCGCACCTGAAAAGGTATGGAAACTGAAAACAAAAGAGATAGTCATTAATTTACTTGGAAACGAGGTGCAATGACCATGAAGAACATGATTGAGGCTGAAGGACTGACGAAAAACTACGGAGAACTTGTAGCAGTGAATCATATTGATCTTAAGGTGGTATGTGGTGAAATTTTTGGCTTTCTGGGACCAAATGGCGCAGGCAAGACCACAACGGTCAGGATGCTCACCGGGATTATCAGACCGACCCATGGCAAAGTCCATATCGCTGGTTTTGATCTGCTACAGGATCCGATCAAAGCCAAAGAGGTGATGGGGGTCGTTCCCGAGCTATCGAATGCATACAACGAACTCTCTGCTTGGAAGAACCTGCAACTCATGGCAGAATTGTACGGTGTGCCGGCAAAGGATGCGAAAGCGAGGGCAGAGGAACTCCTTGTGCGTTTCGGGCTGCATGATCGGAAGGACCACAAGACAAAGACATTCTCAAAGGGGATGAAGCAGAGGCTTGTGATCGCCATGTCGCTCATGAGCGATCCTGAGATACTCTTCCTCGACGAGCCAACATCAGGTCTGGACGTTATGAGTGCACGGATGATTAAGGATGTGCTGCAAGAGTTAAATAACAGGGGCAAAACCATTTTTCTCACTACTCACTACATGGAAGAGGCAAATCAGTTGTGCAACAGAGTTGCAATCATCAATCACGGGATTATTGCAGCTATTGCCCCACCTGAGAAACTTAAAGCGAGGATAGGTGGACTTGGACGATTAGAGGTGAGCTTTAATACACATGTGGATAGTTCTAACCTCCGCAGCATTTCCGGGGTAACTGATATCAGAGAGAGTGGAGATAAGACGTATCTGTACACCGATGAGCCTGGCATGACGATACAGCATCTGGTAGACTACTGCCAGTCAGGTGGCATCGAGATCGTGACCCTGAACACGCTGACGCCAACGCTTGAGGACGTCTTCATCAAGCTCACTGGAGATGGTGGGAGCGCGGAAGAAGTGAAAGAAAGTGAAAGAGGTGGTGACAATGGTTCCTGAGATCCAGGATCAGATGCGGCGTGCGTTTGCAATCGCCAGGAAAGACATACGAATCTACTATCTGAAGGGACCTGTGATAATATTCGGCGTCCTTTCCCCATCATTCCTCTTTCTGGCATTCATGATAGGAAGAAATCTCCCGGTCGATTTCCTTATCGCCGGGTTGCTTGGTATGACCATATTCTTCACGTCAACGTCGGTCACCCCGGTGATTGCACCCACAGAGACGCAGACCAGGAACCTTGAGCGGCTTGCGGCAGCCCCGGTCTCAATCACGACGATCCTCATCGGAGATATACTGGCGTCGGTCCTATTTGGAATCGTGATCTCGCTCGTGCCGATTCTCTTAGGAGTTATGTTCGGCGTGGGTGTCGCACATCCGCTCGTCCTTGCCTTGGCAATCGTCCTTGCTGCATTCTGCTTCTCGGCGATGGGGTTAGTGTTTTCGTCAACGCCAACCAGCATGACATCTACCGTGATGATGATGTCCACGATGATCAAGTTCCCGCTGGTCTTTTTGAGCGGTGTCTTCATTCCGATTCAGGATTTGCCCGCGTGGGGGCAGGCGCTGGCATCAATATCTCCACTGACCTACATAACCGACCTGTGCAGGTACTGCTTTCAGGGCGCCGGTGCAAATTATTACTCGGTTCCGCTGAATATCTTCGCTCTTGCGGTATTTCTGGTAATCTTCATGGTAGCTGCGGTGAAACTACATGAACGGAGTCTGCCGATGCGGTTGTGATTCGATGATGGCGCCACCTGCGACCAATCGGTCGCGGGCATCCGTATGTCGGGTGGCTGCTGAATTTAAGCTTGGGTGGCAATCTTTGGTGGAGGGGGTGTGTAGGATGTGGGTGGGGGTAGCGTAGATTGTTTTAGGGCATTCATCAACTCTCAGCAGGGGTGCTATCCCACAATATCGCTACCGCGCCTCTCAGCCCATCAGGCATTTTGTCCGGATTATCCGCAACCGGCGGGATCGTGGGCTGCCCCATCTCTTGAAGCATGCCAAGCCCTTCTTCACTCATCACAAACTCCACAAACTCCAGAGCAAGTTTT
>JAYEGZ010000174.1:4337-9286 GCA_034659315.1 Methanobacteriota archaeon | reverse complement strand
ATCGCACGCCTGAATGTTACGTTGTTCGTCGGATACCCTTTATCCGCATCACAGTTGAAGATCATCTGGAGCACCCAGAAGCTTGGTCCGGTTATGATCTCGAAGTCGTCGTCCCCAACGAATTCGTTGACCGCGTCCACAGCAGAGCCCCAGAAAGTTGCTTCATCCACATCACCGTTCTTAAGTGAAGCTGCGGCATTGCTGACACCCATCGTGATAAACTCGTCAACAAGCAGCTTTCCGTTGTAGTAGTCGTAATTTGCCTCGTAATGGTAGAAGCCCTCAGCAGAGTTGTACTCCACAAGTTTCATTGGACCTGTTCCGATGACTGCATCGTCGCCTGTGAACGTATCCGGATCAGATACGCTGCTCCAGATATGCTCTGGCAGAATTGGTATGTTTCCTGCAATATCCACAAGGAATGACGCCATCGGCTCGTTGAGAGATATGATGACCGTGTAATCATCCACAATCTCCACGCTGTCGACGTAATCGATCGCCTCGAACCACGTGAACGCACCTTCATAGCCCTTCATGTAGTCGAATGTGAACTTCACATCATCTGCTGTGAACTGCTCTCCATCGTGCCATCTCGCATCCCTGTTGAGGTAGAACGTCCATGTCTTCCCGTCATCTGAGACCTTCCAGCCATTGGCAAGAGCGGGCACTATACCGTTTGCGTCCTTCCATGTGAGGGTGTCAAAGAGCATGCTCATCCTGACGTAGCCCGGACCTCTTGGATAGAATGTGAACGGGGCTGGATATCGCCAGTCGCTAGTACCAACCTCGCCTCCAACAGACCTTACGATCCGGTCACCGTCTGTTGCGGCGACTCCGTATTTCTCTGCAAGCGCGGTTGCAGAGAATGCCATGCATGCCGCGCTGCAGATGAGCGCGGCAAAAAGCAGTGTTAGTACTGTTTTTTGTCTATTCATTTCAGTTATCTCCTTTTCATCTCTCAGAGGGTTATCTTCCCGGCTGCTACCTGTAGCAAGATCAATGCGTCAGCGGATGTTACCTTCCCGTCGCCATTAAAGTCTCCACGCACCTCGGTTGGCTCTGCAAGCCCGAGCTCGACGTACGGATCAACTCCCGCCGCCTTCACCCGGTCGAGCTGTTCGGATGTCACACTGAACTCATCTGTTGTCGTCGATACGAACATCTCTGGCTGATCAAGGTACGGCAGCAGTCCAAAACTTCCCTTTAGTCGGGTCTCCCAGAATATGGGGTTTGTTTTCCCTCCTGGTGGCTTGAAATCACTGAGCTTGACATCAGAAAGGTTGCACGCTGTTCCCCAATCGTACTGGAAAGCAACACCTCTTCCTGATTTTGCGGTACTGTTCCAGACTATGAGAATTCCTGCAAGAGGTTTCTCTTTTACGAAAAGCTCTCCGGAACGTTGTTTCACGATCATGCTCCCCTTTCCGGGAGTCAAATCCAGAAGAACCTGAATGGCATCCTCCTTGCACCAGTTCGGGCATCCGATCCAGGTGTAGCTCTCGCCAGCCCCGAGCGGGTAATTCTCACGGATGTATCCCGCGATCAGGTAGCCGGACGACAGTCCGGGGCAGAGGTGGTTGTGGAGTTCCACACACTTCAATAAGTCGTTGGGTGCGCCGTAACCCCATGCATTCGCAATGCCAGCGATCGTGAACGCGTCCGCCCCAAGTGCTTTCTTTGTCGCGTTCCAGCCGTCACCGGTTGTTACGTTCTCTTCAGCGATGTTTACCTTCGTTGCAGCAAATGCTCCATTCTCATAAACCGCGTAAACGCAGTCCTTCGTCTCGTTATCAAAGATTACGAACCAGAGCGGCTTATCCACCGATCTGTGGATCGGCAGCAGGTTTCCAGCTTCAATTGAGCATCCTGTGTCCCTCTCGATCGTTCCGATGCAGCACTCGGTCGTGTTGCCATCTACCATCGCATATCCGGCATCAGTCAACACGCAGAGACCGGGGCTCCCGATCGTTACTCCGAGCGTAGCCATTGCATCCTGCAGCGCACCCGAGATATCGATTCCACACGGATCGTCTGCAAGCCCGATCTCGACATAAGGATCAACTCCTGCCAGTTCAAGCCTCTTAAGCATATCAGAGGTCACATTAAACGTGTGCAACGTCGATATGAATGTTTCCGGCTGATCCAGGTACGGCATCATACCCCAGTCCATCTTGATCCTGCTTGCCATAGGGTATGTCTTAAAATCGCTTTCAGTCACATTCGAAACATTGCGCGCATGATCAAAGTCAAACGATAGGACATGACCGGTTCCACTACCACGCGTTCCGTTCCAGACGATGTAGATCCCTGCAGCATTCTCGATCTCGTCGTGTGCTGGCATGTTCTTTGCAAAGATGCCCCGCTTCCCGACGGTTGTATCCAGCATAACCTGCAACGCATCATCCTTGCACCAGATCGGGCAGGAGATCACCACATACTTCTCGCCAGCCCCGAGCGGGTACTCTTTCAACAGATAGTCTGCAAGCATGTAACCAGATGTCACCCCGGGGCAGAAGTGGTTGTGGAATTCCACACACTTCAAGAAGTCGTACGGTGCGCCATATCCACACGCATTCGCAATCGTCACGACCGTGAACGCGTCTGCTCCGAGTGCAGCCTTCATCGCATTCCAGCCATCGCTGGTTGTCGCGTTCTCTCCGTCGATATTGACCTTTGTTGCGTCGAATGCTCCATTCTTGTAGACTGTGTAAACGCAGTCCTTTGTCGCATTATCGAAGATCACAAACCAGAGTGGCTTATTTACTGCCCTGTGAATCGTCAGCAAGTTCCCATCTCCGATAGAACAGCCCGTTTCCTCACGGAGTGTTGCGATACACCCCTGTGTCGTCTCTCCATTAACCTTCACGTATCCGGCATCGGTCAACACGCACAGACCCGAGGTCTCGCTTGTGACCTCAAGCGCAGTCATTGCGTCCTGCACCGCACCGGTTATATCAATCGAATCGTCTGCGGCTGCAATTCCGGTGAATCCGGAAAATAGCAGCACAAACATCAAACCAAATATAGGTATTGTTTTCATCTCATTTATCTCCTGTAAACATTTCAGCATATTCGCGGTAGTCTCCAGTGCCCGCTGGCACTGTGTAGTACATTCCAGTCTCGCCAAGCATCACCGAGAGGGGGCGTGCCTTCTCAAAGTCCATATCCCCATTTTCTGCGAGATATTCATCGTCAACCTCGAGATGTACGACCTTTCCGATGATGATTGAGTACTTCCCATCCTCGGTTACCTCCCTATCGAGTATGCATTCCATCCATGCGATACATCCTTCGATGGAAGGCGCGGTCACCTTCTGTGATGCTTTTGCTCCCAATTTCGCCTCTGCAAATTCATCCACGTCCTCCGGGTAATTTCTCGAGCAGATCATCACCTCGTCCACAAGATCCGCGGACGGGACATTGATCACAAACTCCTTCGTATCCCGGATGTTGTCGAGTGTGTCCCGTTTGAGCCATGATGCAATAGCTATCAGGTCAAGCGGTCTCAATATTGGCATCACATTTGCATAAGGCGCTATATTCCTATTCCCATCCTTATCTGCCGTTGAAATCAATACCACTGGCATCGGAAGGAAGTGTTCTCTTTTATTCGGACTCAATATTATATCCATCACCTCTCGATGTATATCCCGTCGCCCTTCATCGCGTAGTGCTCATCACCGGAACACGGGATGCAGACAGGCTTACCATCCGCAACCCTTGCACGGGTCTCCATCACGTTCTCGCCGCAGATGGAACACCTTGCAGATGCGAATATCGGGGCGTATTCCGGAAGCGTTATCGTTTTGCGCTCGATTATGAAGAGTTCGGAGTCATCAATGTTGAGTAATTCAACCGCAATTTCCTCAGAAAGCTGCATCAGTCTTGCACTCTCCTCGGGTGTCGGCTCTTCACGTTGCACAACAAGCTTTTCGAAGAGCGCGTTTGCTTCAGGATATTTCTTGGCGCGGGATTCCTCAAAAGTGGGGTTAAGAGCAACTCTTATTGCTGTGCCATCTCGCTTTGCAACGGTTACCGCGGTTTTCCCGTAATCCTTGTATATCAAGGAATTGTTTCCGAAACTACATCCGGTAACCATCTGAATGCCATCGCTGAAGCAATTGTTGGTCTCAACGATCGCTACAACCTCTTCCATGCCGGTGTTCACGATCCCAAACTCATGCATAGCGAGGTATGCCGCCTTGACTCCTAATGCTGAGTGACTGCAAAAATGTCCGTGTAATTCGCCGGTCTTTTCGAGGAGTCCTCGCAGGTCTCCTTTTTTGATCAACCCTTCGATCTCCTTTCTATAACCATTTGTCCGGGTCTCGTTCGGAAACCATCCGATGCTTGCATCATCGATCGCATCGATTCCGGAGGAATATGGCTTTATATCGATCAGGGGCGTTCCATCGAATGCATCGATTCCCCCAATCTTCAAAACATTTCCATTCCGCTCAATTAACTCGGTTACGTTAAATCCAATCGGGTTGGGTCTGGCGGGCGATCGTGTTGCAAAGACGCCGTGAATATCGGAGTCATACGGGGTATGTGTCTGTAAAACGCAATCATCCGCTCTATCGAGCCAGTAAAGAAGTATAAGATGTGTACACCGGTCAACATCCTTTAACCCAGCTTCGTACTCCTTAAAGATCTCGATCTCACAGGTTTCACTGGAGGACCTTCCCTGAAACGGGGCATCCCCGGTTGTTCCGTAGGGGGTGTGGATGATCCCAATCGGTTTTAATTCCATTATCTCTCCGATTTTCACGCGGTTCCGATCATACAGTCACCTCGCAGTCAGTCCATGTCGCGGGGATCCCTTCGCTGTATGTATCGAGATCGAAGAGTTCTCCGTTGGATATGTCCAGAACACTGGTATCTCCGACTGATCCGGTTATCCCAAAGGTGATTGTTGCGAGCGATCCTGCTCCACTCACCGTGTCTAC
>JAYEGZ010000174.1:0-4237 GCA_034659315.1 Methanobacteriota archaeon | reverse complement strand
CGGATCAAACGATAGATCGAACTGCCCCGAATCGAGGTCAACTACATTGTAGACATTTATCGTGACATCGAATGCACCAGACACAACTTCAGGCGCATTGACACAGACCTGCGTCTTCTGTGCAATCGTCAGTATCATGAGCGCATCGAGTGAGTTGACCGCACCATCATAATTCACATCAGCGCGCTCGATATCAGTTGACATGCTTCCGGCTGACATCTGCAGCGCGAGCATTGAATCTGCTGTGGTGATCCCACCATCGCTGTTTGCATCGCCGACTATGACTATGTTCCCGTCTGCCGATGCCGGTGCACTGAACACTGCAAGAGCTATCAGCGCGCAGTAAATTATCTCTCTTAATTTCATTGTTATACTTCCTTCATTATCCCATTCTGTTTTCGCATCAGTGTTGTAATGCAGATCACAAGATGTGACATAGAAGGATACTATTTAAGGCTTTCGTAGCATTGAGGCGGTCATGCCATCCGGGGTTACATGAAATTCTATGAATCTGTTCAAGTGAGTTGTATGTAAAATCGGCGTAATCAGTGTTTATTTGTGGCTAAAATCTTTTATCAGCCACAAATTTCGCAGATAAATACAGATTAAATGTTATTTTCCCAAGAGCGAGATTCATTCAAGGGATTTCATGCTATATTTGGGTTTATCTGACCGCACCACCGACGAGGATAGGATCCAAACATCAAATAATGTAACAGCCTGATGAAACGATTAACTTTAAATACGTCTTCTGACGTTAGCATGTAGTATGACTGACTGGGCTTTGGTAATAATCGCTGCGGTTGCATGCTATGTACTCGTGACGTATTTGGAACACAAGAAGAAGCTCGACCTGATAGACCGGGGACTATGGAAGCCAGAAGAAAAGCAAGAAAGACCTGAACACAAATTAATTACCGGAGTATTATTCTTCTTACTAGGTGTGGCGCTTCTGATGGGATCGTATTTGGATATGGAACCGGATCTTGTGGGTGGATTAAGAATTTCAGGCTTGTTGACAATAGCGGCAGGGATGGCATTGCTGATCGCTTATGCCGTTAGTAAAAAGACTATTGCGCCAGTTTAACGAAAGGCACAGCCCATATCCACTGATATGAGTCATTTTTAATATATCTTTGCGAAAAACCAACAATTGATGTGCTTACTCGAGTATTGAGTGGATATCTGCACATAAACCACAAAAGTACACGAGATTAACAAAGAGATCTTGTGGAAATCCGTGTAATCTTGGGGGTTCATACCACAAGTTACCCCACATACCACTCAATCACCCACATCCCAGAACCTCTCTAAGAAACTGCCCCGTATACGACCCTTCTGTCCCCACAATCTCTTCCGGCGTCCCCGCGGCAACAACACGCCCACCACCGTCGCCACCATCAGGTCCGAGATCGATAATATGGTCAGCCGACTTGACAACATCGAGGTTGTGCTCGATCACGACCGCGGTATTTCCTTTTGCCACAAGGTCATTTAGCACCGCAATCAGCTTCTTCACGTCATGGAAATGAAGACCTGTCGTTGGCTCGTCAAGGAGATAGATCGTTCTCCCGGTCGCCCTCTTGGATAGCTCCCGTGTCAGCTTGATCCGCTGGGCTTCCCCGCCTGAGAGCGTCGTTGCGCTCTGCCCCAGCTTGATGTAGTCGAGACCGACCCGTGAGAGCGTCACAAGCTTGTTTCTGATCGACGGGATATTTGAAAAGAGCGTCATTGCCTCCTCAACACTCATTGCGAGGATGTCAGCGATCGTTTTTCCCTTATACCGGACTTCGAGCGTCTCCCGGTTGTAGCGACTGCCCTTGCACTCCTCGCACTCGATGTAGATATCAGGCAGGAAATTCATCTCGATCCTGATCAGACCGTCGCCCTGACAAGCTTCGCACCGACCGCCCCTGACGTTAAACGAGAACCTGCCCGGCTTGTACCCGCGCAGTTTCGCTTCCTTTGTCTCTGCAAAGACCTTACGTATCTCGTCAAAGACCTTGGTGTAGGTTGCCGGGTTGGAGCGGGGCGTCCTCCCAATGGGGCTCTGGTCGATCACGATGACTTTGTCAATCGGCGAATCGAATGCGAGATCGTCAAATGCGCCCGGCATCGCCCTTGATCCGTATATCTGCCTCATGAGTGCTTTATACAGGGTGTCGTATATGAGCGTTGATTTTCCGCTCCCTGAAACTCCTGTAACAACCGTGAGAAGCCCGATCGGGATTGCCACATCGATGCTCTTCAGGTTGTTCTCCTTGCAGCCTGCAATCCTGATGTATCGCTTACTCGTTCTGCGCGTCTTCGGTGCCTCGATCATCAGGTCTTTTGAGAGGTATCTACCGGTGAGCGAATCCGGGTTTCTCTCGATCTCATCAGGCGTCCCTTCGGCAACGACCCATCCACCATGAAGCCCTGCGCCAGGACCCATATCGATGACATGGTCTGCCTGACGAATCGTCTCCTCGTCGTGCTCCACCACAACAAGCGTGTTTCCCATGTCACGTAGTTTTTTGAGGGTATCGATCAGTTTGCGGTTGTCACGCTGGTGCAGCCCGATTGTGGGTTCGTCGAGCACATAGAGTACGCCGGTTAAGTTGGATCCGATCTGGGTCGCAAGTCTGATCCGCTGGGCTTCGCCGCCTGATAGCGTGCCTGCGCTGCGGGAGAGCGTGAGATACCCAAGACCCACCTTCTCAAGAAAGTCCAGGCGTGAGCGGATCTCTTTTAATATCTGGTGTGCTATCTCAGTCTCTTTGTCAGTCAGAGAGAGCCCCCCGGAAAACTCGATGCAGTCCGCAATCGAGAGGTCTGTGATATCAATGATGGACATGCCCCCAATCCGGACCGCAAGCACCTTCTCCTTGAGCCGCTTTCCCCCGCAACCCGGGCAGGCAGAGATCCGCATGAACTTTTCAAGTTCCCTCCGCCTGTAATCCGACTTGGTCTGCCCGTAGAGCCGCTCTGCCTGCGGGAGCAGTCCTTCCCACGTACCTTTGTGCGACCAGTGTGCGTCCCCGTTCTTCATGCTCATATCAAACCGAATCTGCGCATCAGAGCCGTACATCAGTGCGTCATACTGCTTCTTTGTCAATTCCGCAATCGGAGTGAAGATGTTAAACCCGAAGTGGTCCGCCACAGCGGCAAGCTGCTGCACCCGGTATCCGTCAAAAAAGTTGCGGTACATCGCAACAGCCCCATCCGCCATGGCAAGGCTCATGTCAGGGATGATTAAGGCAGGATCAAACTCCATCTTGATGCCGATGCCGTTACATTCCTCACACGCGCCAAACGGGCTGTTAAACGAGAACATTCGCGGCTGGAGTTCTTCAAAAGAGATGCCGCAGATCGGACATGCAAGGCTTGCGGAATGGACATGTTCGTCCCCGTCCTCATCTACCGCGATGATTAGCCCCTCAGACCTTGCAAGCGCGTTTTCGCAGGCTTCACTTAAGCGTGACCGATCATCCACGGAAAGCCGGTCGATGACGATCTCGATATCATGTTTAACGTAGCGTTCAAGAGCAATCTCGTCATCGGTCCGGTATAGCGTCCCGTCAACCCTAACCCGTGCGTATCCCTCGCTGTTCAGGTCCTTGAAGAGCTGCTGGTACGTTCCCTTCTTCTGCCTGACGATCGGAGCAAGGATCGTGATCATGCCGCCGGATTCATCGGAGTCGCCCGAGTCGCCAGATTCACCCGAAACAGTCGATTCGCCAGACTTGCCGGATTTGCCCAGTTCGGATGCGAGCAGGTCTGCGATCCGCTCGGGCGACTGCGACTCGATCCGAATATTGTGAACCGGGCAGTACGGCGTCCCGATCCTTGCAAAGAGCAGCCGCAGGTAGTCGTAGATCTCGGTCACGGTGCCAACAGTGCTCCGCGGGTTCTTGGAGGTTGTCTTCTGCTCAATCGAGATCGCGGGAGAAAGCCCTTCGATTGTATCGACATCCGGCTTGCTCATCAGACCCAGAAACTGGCGGGCGTACGCGGAGAGCGACTCGACATACCGCCGCTGCCCCTCGGCATAGATCGTGTCGAATGCAAGCGTCGACTTACCAGAGCCTGAGACACCGGTTATCACGATCAGTCGGTCCCGCGGGAGCGTTACCGTGATATCCTTGAGGTTGTGTTCCCGCGCTCCTTTGATGATGATTTCTTTCATTGCTTATGTGAAGATAGCAGGGGGTGAGAGGTATTAATTTTTTCCCGGGGGCGCGGGATTGGTACATTA
>JAYEGZ010000173.1:0-2245 GCA_034659315.1 Methanobacteriota archaeon | reverse complement strand
CCGAAAACCGATGAACATTTCTTATGGTGTGTTGTCATCCCAAGTCATCACCATTAAGTATCACCGCAGCAAATTCACATCACCATGCCAGATTACGTCACCTTCACCCGCAACGTGTTCCTGCCGGTCACCAACGTGTGCAGAAACCGGTGCAGGTACTGTGGGTTCAGGCGCGAGCCCTCACATCCTGATGCGAATCTGATGACCGTCGAAGAAATTAAACACATACTTAACCAGGGCGCACGGTTCGGATGCACCGAAGCCCTCTTCACATTCGGCGAAAAACCGGAAGAGCACAAAATATTCCTGGAATGGATTGGTGACATTGGATATTCCCACATCATTGACTATCTGGTCGATCTGTGCGAACTCTCTATCGTCTGCGGGCTGCTTCCACATAGCAATCCGGGCGTGATGGACTTTCACGATATTAAACGGCTAAAACCCCTCAACGCGAGCATGGGGCTGATGCTTGAGACGACCGCGGATCTTCCCGCACACGAGGGATGCGCCGGTAAGTTGCTCTCCGAGCGGATCGAGACCATCGAAAATGCCGGAAAATTGAAAATTCCATTCACAACAGGCTTATTGATCGGAATTGGCGAGAGCATGGAGGATCGTGTGCAGTCGCTCGACCTGATCAAAGAACTTCACCTGCAGTACCGACACATTCAGGAAGTGATTATCCAGCCGTTTTCGCCAAAACCCGGGACCGAAATGGCAGGTTTTCCGGAACCCACCCATCAGGAGGTGGTGGATACGGTCATAGCGGCACGCAGCATACTACCTGATGATGTCGCGATCCAGGTTCCACCGAACCTTACCCGGTTTGAGGAATTGATCGGGTGCGGCGCATCAGATCTTGGTGGAATATCGCCTTGCACCATTGATTGGATCAATCCAGAGGCTGGATGGCCCCAGATACCGGAACTCGCAGGAAAACTCGGGCGCATTCGGCTCAGGGAGCGCCTTCCGATCTACCCGTGGTACGTGCTTGCCGGTTGGTACGATCCAGGACTTGGTGACTTGATCGAACGATATACAGATGGAGATGGTTTTAGAGATGGAAATCGATACTGACATTCTTATTATCGGGGCAAGCCCCGCTGGAATCAGTGCTGCGGCTGCGGCTGCAACGCACGATGTCGATGTGACCCTGATCGAACGAAAGGAGGAGATTGGAAACCCGCCGCACCCGGCAAACACGTTTTTTGAGGGGATGTTTGACCGTACCAGTGAGATCATCCATCCCGAATACGTCATACGCGAGATGGCAGGAATGCATATCGTCTCGCCCGCAGGCAACAGGATTGTTCACGAAACTCCGGGGTATGTTATCGATCGTGAAAAATTTGATAGATATCATGTTAAAGGCTTAATAAAGCAGAATGTAAACATCTTGACCGGCGTTTCCGCTCACAATCTCACCAGGAAGAAAAATATCATCCGAATTAGCACTTCTGACCAGACACTCACGTCAAAAATAGTGATAATCGCAGACGGCATCTCTTCCGGTTTGTCTGCGCTTGTCGGGCTGCATCCGACAAAATATCCGCATGACATCGCATGGGCGATTGAAGCAGAGGTGGAAGCGGACGGAATCGGGGATCCTGACTTTTTTGAGTATTATGTCGGGAGTATCGCCCCTGGATGGAAGGCGACGTACTCTCCGGGTGGTGGAGACCACGCGAATCTTGGAGTGTTCGTGAGGCGGCACGGACAGGACGTTTCCAGGTTTTTTGACCTGTGGTTGAAGCGATTTGCAGAAGACAAGAACATATCTGACGTATCAGATATCAAAATCATCAGAAAACACACTGGCGGCGATCCGATCGCAACCATCCCAAATGAGATCGTATCGAATGGGATTATGGTCACCGGCGGCGCAGCAGGGCAGTCTGGCATCGGTTACGGCATGCGTGCGGGCGAGATCTGTGGAATGGTGGCAGCAAAGGCGATAGCATCGTCAAACACGTCTAAGAATGCATTATCTGAATACCGTCGCATCTGGGGGAAGGAATTTAAGAGTGAGTACATGCTCGGGCGATCTGCGCTTGAAACTCTGCGAAAGCTGGATAATAAGGAGATTGACCGCCTGACCGGGATGTTTACAGACGTGAACCTGACGCGGGTCACGGGCACTGGCTCGCCAATGTCGCAGGCGATTCGGGTCATGCAGTTCATGCTGCGAAATGATCCAAAGACCACGCTGTCACTCCTTGCGCCGCTCATCAAGGCGGGAATT
>JAYEGZ010000172.1:0-2267 GCA_034659315.1 Methanobacteriota archaeon | reverse complement strand
GTCACAAGATATTTTGCGGGGATGATCTGATCTGTGTCCACGTTGTCAGAAAACTTCCACACCCTGCCTTTGATATATTTTTCCACCATATCTATCACCTCGCATCAACTAACTCGACTCAAGATCATTCGGATCGGTTATTCGCCCGGTCACAGCGCTTGCCGCAACCACTGCTGGATTTGCAAGATAGACCTCTGAGTCCTTGTGCCCCATCCTGCCGATAAAGTTGCGGTTCGTGCTGCTGATGCACCGCTCGCCTTCTGCAAGGACTCCCATGTAACCGCCGAGACATGCGCCACACGTCGGTCCTGCGACATAAGCATCCGCGTCCATGAAAACCTCGATTAGCCCCTCGCGCAAAGTCTGCTCAAAGACACTCTTGCTTGCGGGAACCACGATCATCCGGACATCGGGATGCACTTTTCTGCCTTTAAGTATCTCTGCTGCAGCCCGCATATCCTCGATTCTGCCGTTGGTGCATGAGCCAAGATACGCCTGATCGATCTCCACATCGATTTCAGACGCAGGCACCACGTTTTCAGGAAGATGCGGTTTGGCAACCATTGGTTCGATCTCTCCGGCATCGTACTCAAAAGTATCGGTGTATTCGGAATCCTCGTCCGCGTAGACAGGCGTATACTCACCGATAACCCGGTTTTTGAGATAATTGAAGACCGCGTCATCCGGTGGAATAATACCACACTTCGCGCCAGCCTCGATCGCCATGTTCGAGATGGTGATCCGGTCAGACAACTGGAGCGACTCGATTGTGGAGCCATAAAACTCCATCGATTTGTAGAGTGATCCTGAAACGCCGATATCACCTATAATGTGCAGAATAATGTCTTTCCCCATTACATGCTTCCCCAATTTCCCGTCAACAATGAATTTCTGGGTCTCGGGGACCTTGAACCACAGTTCTCCGGTTGCCATTGCAGATGCAGCTTCTGATGACCCGATGCCTGTCGAAAGTGCGCCGAGTGCGCCATAGCTGCATGTGTGTGAGTCTGCACCGACGATAAGCCTGCCCGGCGCTGCAAAGCCGTGCTCGATCATGATCTGGTGGCAGACGCCACCCCGTCCGACATCAAAGTGGTTTTCGATTTTGTATTTTCCGGCAAACTCGCGCATCGACTTCGCCTGTTCTGCCGACGCCACGTCCTTGTTTGGCACATAATGATCCTGGATCAGCACCGTATTCTCAATGACTGAACTTGCCTTAAACTCTTCAAAAACCTCGAATGCAGGAAGCCCGGTCACATCGTTCACCATGACATAATCGATTCGTGCATCAACGATCTCCTTTGGCGATACACTGCTTTTGCCTGCGTGGATCGCAAGGATCTTTTCAGCGATGGTCATTCCCATGACTCTGGTGTTTGGCGGTGATCTGATATAAGGAAACTCACAAGCAGTAATATACCGGGACCTGTCACAGCATCACCAACACGGGGTCATCGCGTTTTATAGCAAGATCACTTACCGAACAGACGAGAGATCAGCGTCGGTTTTAAGTATCATGACGACTGCATTGCTGATCGCGTGAAACTTATGCGATCCATAAGGCAGTCTTTCAATAACCTCGTTGGTATGGCTACTGACGAACTTAATCTTGAGCGCAACGGCGAGGTGGGGGCTGGGATCGCTATGTACCGGCTCCGTACTTAAGTCCGGGGTTTGGTGACTTAAGTTAAAGAACTTAGTATTATGATGAAACATTCGTTAAAAACAGGATTGAGCTTTGGTTTAACCTCTGGAATAATCACAACACTTGGATTGATGGTAGGTTTAAATTCAAGTACGCACTCAAAGCTTGTGGTTCTCGGCGGTATATTAACAATAGCGATAGCGGATGGATTTTCAGATGCATTAGGTATACATATTTCTGAAGAGTCAGAGAATAAGCACACAATAAAAGAGATATGGGAATCTACAATCTACACTTTTTTATTTAAATTTATTTTTTCATTAACATTTGTTATCCCCATTCTGTTGTTTCAACTATCAACAGCGATTATTATAAGTGTGATCTGGGGATTATCGTTGTTAGGTATTTTTAGTTTCTATATTGCTAAAGAGCAAAAAGCAAAACCTCGGATGATGGTCCTAGAACACTTGGTTATTGCGTTCGTAGTTATATTTATGACACATTGTGTCGGTGGTTGGATTGGGTCAACATTTAGTTAGGCATCTTCGCAACTCTGCCAAAACGAAAAGATATGAAAATAAACATGTTATTCCAACATATTGCATGGGGATATAAAATA
>JAYEGZ010000171.1:0-9386 GCA_034659315.1 Methanobacteriota archaeon | reverse complement strand
TATTACACTTAAAAAGTTGAATTATTCAGTATGAGTGAAATTTATTCCCTTGTTTTTGGGTTTATCGATAAAAAGTGCAGTTTATGCCGTATGTTCGAGTATGACCACAAGATTACACCGATTTCCACGAGAAAGACCACCATCATCTTGTATTAATCGCGTGGTTTTTTCATGGTATATATACTATAGTGTCCAGTCACTCTACGCACCATTTTCATTTACGAAAAAGTATATCGCCAGCCCGAAGGGCATTTCCTACTCGCAAACTTTTCACCAAACTTTTCACAAAAGTTTGATCAAAAACTGGCTTCCACCCCGGAGGGCATTTCCTACTCGCAAACTTTTCACCAAACTTTTCACAAAAGTTTGATCAAAAACTGACTTCCGACCCGGAGGGCAGTTTTTACTCGATTTTTTGTGAAAAAATCGGTGGTTATGGTAAACTATTGCAGATTACGACACTAACCGTCGCTTGCGCTTGGTTACATCCTCATAAATCACAACGATTTCGCCAGATGGCAGCTTGTAAATATAGTTTTCTCTCAAGCTACTGATTCTCTCACCCTTGTACTGTGTGATCGGGTGGTGCTCTGGTTTTCCGGTCTGCCACACTCTCTGAAAAACATCGAAAAGTCCGAAATCGACCACTTCGGGAAACGCATCGAGTAGGCTTTTACCGATCAGGTTTTCTCTTTTCATAGCCTCCAGCTTCTCTGCTGCCCGGTTAAAATCCTTGGAAATGAAATCCCGCCCTTCGTCAATCACCTCATAAACAGCTACGGCGTTACTCATGTTCTCAAACATCATTCTAAACCGTTCCTCACTCTTCTGGAGTGCATCTTCCATGCTTTTTCGCTCGGTTATGTCTTTCACCGTTCCGATCACTGCCAGATTGCCCTGATACTCGGTGAGCCCAACGGTCATGCGAACCGTGGTTCGCGTATCCTCGCCCTTCCGTATGCCCCGAAACTCATACTCCGTGGGCATGTCTTCTCCTGCCATCATCCGGACGTAGCGATCCGCAACCATATCCAGGTCCTCTGGCGCAACAAGTTCACTGAATTCCATCCCGAGGATCTCCTCCACTGTGTGCCCCGGTATCCTTGCAAACGCATCGTTGACAAACTTAAGCTCCCCGTCCTGAATGAGGAATACACCATCCTGGACATTCTCAATTAAGGTGCGGTACTTCTCCTCGCTCTCACGCAGAGCTGCCTCTGCAATCTTGCGCTCGGTTATGTCCCGAACCGTAGCATGTAAAAAATTTTTGTGATCAAGTTCCACTTTGGTCAGCAAAACATCAGCAAAAAACTCCTCACCATCCAGCCGTCTGTGTTTCCACTCAAGGGAATGCGACCCTTTCTCCATTGCGATCGCCATCGCCTTCTGGAATTCTGGCAGGGACCGTGACCCGTCCGGCTGGCACTCGGGAGAGCTGTCAGCCATGGTCATAGATGTGAACTCTTCCTCGTCTTTGCATCCGAACATCGCCAGAGTGGCGGAATTTCCACTGAAAAATCCCCCTTCAGGATTCAATATCATGATTGCGTCCCTGGACGAATCGTATAGGGCTTGGTACATGATCTCACCTTCTCGGAGCGCATCTTCCATCGCTTTGTGCTTGGTTATATCCTTCACCGTTCCAAGCGCCGCTGGCTTGCCATAATAATCAATAAGTCCGACAGTCATGTGGAGGGCGATTCGCGTACCCCCGTCCTTTTGCAGGCCATGAAACTCATATTCCATGAGCACATCTTTCCCCCCCATCATCTGGACGTAGCGATCCGCAACCATATCCATGTCCTCTGGCGCAACAAGTTCCCTGAATTCCATCCCGAGGATCTCCTCCACTGTGTACCCCGGTATCCTTGCAAACGCCTCGTTGACAAACTTAAGCTCCCCGTCCTGAATGAGGAATACACCATCCTGGATATTCTCAATTAAGGTGCGGTACTTCTCCTCGCTCTTCCGGAGCGCATTCTCGATGGCTTTACGTGCCTCATCCAGTTCAATGTCATGGAGCGCAAAAGCTATGTCTGAAGCAACCTCTCTGAGGAGTTTTTTTTCATCGTCGTCGGCAGCGACACCGGTGGCAAGCGAGATTGCAAGCAGCCCAAAGAGCCTTTCTGCATGTTCGACACGTATGATCACAGTTGCGTTGCCGACATAAGCGCTCCCGAATGTGCAATCTTCGCACCCCACGGATTTGTCAACGATCGTGATCGTCTCTTTCCGGGTAAGCGCGTCTTTGAAACACTGTGAAGGACCCCTGCTAACCCTGTCATCACAGAAGTGGGAAGGATCACGTCTTGAGTCGGAACCCAGAACCATCTCAAAGGTTACATCATCCCGCAGGAGTCCGAACCATGCAGCATTGTAGCCCCGCGCCTCTAACATGATGTCACAGGCTTTCCGGAGGAGGTTGTCCCTGTCTTTCTCAGATACGATCAACTGGTTAACATTCCTGATGGCTTTAAGAACACTGTTCAGGTGCTTAATATGCTCTTCGGCAAGCTTGCGCTCGGCGATCTCTTGCATCAGTCCGGTGTTTGCTAAAGTGAGTTCCGCGGTGCGCTCTTCTACACGGGACTCCAGTTCGTCGTGCGACTCCTGGAGCGCATCTTTTGCCCGCATGAGTTCGTTTGCCTGCGCGCCCAGCCTTGCGATGGCCCCAACGGTCTGCGATAATGAGGCTGCATAATCCCGGACTGCAGCTTCCCGGACCACGCGCATCTTCTTTGCTTCTGCAACCAGCAGGTCCGGATCCACGTCGATCTCTACGGCGATCTCTTCAAGTTCCTTAAATTGCTCGGGGGAGAACTCCTCGGTTACAAATTGTCCCATGAACATCGTTGCTTTGCGTTCACCATCGATTATGATCGGTGCGGCAAAGTGTGTACCGTGCGCGAAACAGCTCATAAGCATCGGCTCATCCGACTCGAGGACTTTTTGACCCATATCTGCAAATGACTTGAAACAGCGCCGCATCCCCTCGCTGGTTGACTGGATCAGCGAACAAAAACTGGTTGGGTTGCTGAAACGAGTCAGGGCATCTCCTTCCGGTGAAAAAATTACTGAAGATGTGCAGATAACCTTTGCAAATCCATCCTGAATCTCTTGAAGCTCGTCGAAGTCGATTAATTCCTGCAATGGCAATGATCTTCTCATTATTTCATCCCGATCCATTTATAAGCCATTTCTCTACCCGGCCATGGTCGTCAACTCAACATCCCGTTTATCCAGTTCATCTGGCAATATACCAGGGAGACGTAAACGGTCTCATCTTGTGCAGGATATATAAAAAGGTACGTGTTTAGCCGCTCAGCCTTAACATCACCATCTATAGGCTGCTTGAGTCCCTAACTTGCGCCCACTTCCACCTTGTTAGTGGTCGACACAACACATGGACGAATAACATTCGTGAATGCGAAGCAATGCCCCCGGGGGACTGTCACGCTGGTAAATACCTGAGTTCTTGTTTCACTATTTCTAAATACCACCAATAGTTCAGTGGTGGTAAACAAATGCAAACATACACCAATATTTCAAAAACAGTATTGAAACTATTCGCAAATATAACGCTACATTCGCACATTCAACTTCTCCCCTGGGCGCGATAACAATCTATAAGGAGTTACGCAGTTGCGCTACACAGGTTCACGGGGTAAGTATTAGATGTTTACTAGTCAATTGTTTATAGATGGTGCGTGTAGCGAGAGATAAGAAAGCCGCCCTGATATCC
The DNA here is from genome assembly GCA_034659315.1 of Methanobacteriota archaeon. Taxonomy (GTDB): domain Archaea; phylum Halobacteriota; class Methanosarcinia; order Methanosarcinales; family Methanogasteraceae; genus Methanogaster_D. Next base: position 5,644 of record JAYEGZ010000171.1, on the reverse strand, counting down.
GTAGGGGTGACTGCATTTCTGGCAGTAATCAAATTCCTTGCAGGCACACTATCAGGAAGTATCGCGCTGGTTGCTGATGCAGTCCACTCACTCACGGATGTGATTAGTTCCTTCGGGGTTGTCATAGGTCTCAAGATCTCAGATCGTAAGCCCACAGAGACGTTTCCTTATGGATTTTACAGGGTGGAGAATATCGTTAGCCTATTTCTTGCTCTTGCAATCATTTACGCAGGATATGAGATCGTTCTCACATCAGTTGGGAAGTTTACCGTGATGAACGCCCTGACAAATGTCCCGTATGCGATCGTGGCTGCGCTGTTATCGCTGTTATTCACCCTGCTTCTGAGCAGTTACAAGCTCAAAGTAGGAAGAGAGGAGAACTCACCCAGTTTGATTGCGGATGGGGAGCACACAAGAGCGGATACCTATGCATCCGCAGCGGTGCTTGTTGGAATACTTGGAAACTATATAGGTTTCTATTCCCTTGATCCCGCGTCTGGCATTCTGGTCTCTCTCTTCATCTTCAGAGCCGGGTATGGAATCTTAAAAGACTCGATAAAAGTTCTGCTGGATGCATCCATCGATTACGAGAGTTTGAATCGGATAAGAGTGATCACATCCGAGACCCGTGGCGTTGGGAGGATACAATCCCTCGCCGCAAGAAGTTCCGGAAAGTTCATATTTATAGAACTGGAGATCGGAACAAAACTGAAGGATCTTGAGAGGGCGCATCAACTGAGCGGTAAGATCGAGATGCGGATTAAATCAGAGATACAGAACGTTGACCGGGTACTGATTCATATCGAGCCCGAGGAGCGGGGAATCATAAGGTATGCGGTTCCATGCACCGAGAACAATGGTCTGATGTCTAAAGTCTCCGGGCATTTTGGAGAGGCAGAATACTTCTGCATATTCGATATGCGACGCGATAACGACGATTTCATCGACATGAGGTTTCTGAAGAACCCATTTGCCACATTGGAAAAGAGAAAGGGACTCAAGGCTGCCGAACTTCTGGTTGAAAATGATATCGATAAACTGATCACAAAAGAGAGTATCGTACAAAAAAGCCCGTTCTATGTTCTGGATGACGCTTATGTGGGGTCTGAAGAGACTGATCTCGATACCATCGGAGAGGTTATAGAAGAGATTATAGGATGATGTATGCGAGGGAATGGGTCGGAAACAGCAAGGGATCGGGGGTAAATGTCTTGTTTTCCGGTATGTGTTTAGCTGGTGCGGAAAAACCACGAGATTAACACAAGAATCGAACGAATCTCCGATGCCCGAGGGGCAGGTGCATGGGTTTTTTCGTACACCCGGAAATACACCTGCACCAACTGTGTTTCAGATAAGCCCGCCTCGCATGAAGAGCCCGGCGAACAGTATCGCGATGATGTTGACAACCTTGATCAGCGGGTTTAACGCTGGTCCCGATGTGTCTTTGAACGGATCGCCGACGGTATCTCCAACGACTGCCGCCTTGTGAGCATCAGAGCCTTTACCACCGTGCGCACCATCCTCGATCAGTTTCTTCGCGTTATCCCACGCTGCACCGCTGTTTGCCATGAATAGTGCCATCAGCAGTCCGACAACAATGATTCCGATCAGAAGTCCGCCGAGCGCAACCGGACCAAGCACGATACCAACAGCAAGCGGCACACCGATCGCAAGAATGCCCGGAATCACCATTTCCTTGATAGCAGCCTTTGTCACGATATCCACAGCCTTTCCGTACTCCGGTTTTGTGGTTCCTTCCATGATGCCCGGAATCTCTCGGAACTGCCTTCGCACTTCTTCCACGATCTCAAAAGCGGCTTTACTGACCGCATTCATCGTAACAGCACTGAAAATGAACGGGAGGAGCCCGCCGATGAAGAGCCCGACTAACACCATCGGGTCGTCAAGACCAAGAGCACCAGTGTCAACAAGATCTACCTGATGCCTGTAATCCGCAAAGAGTGCGAGCGCTCCGAGTGCGGCTGATCCGACTGCATAGCCTTTGGTCACCGCTTTTGTGGTGTTTCCGACTGCATCGAGTTGATCGGTTACGTCCCTGGTGCTTGATGGAAGTGCAGCCATCTCAGCGATGCCGCCTGCGTTGTCTGTAATCGGTCCGTATGAATCGAGTGCAACGATGATCCCTGTCGTTGAGAGCATCGCGACTGCCGCAAGAGCGATGCCGTACACCCCGATGGCTGCATCGTCCAGCCCGCCAACCACAAAGAATGAGACCAGTATGCCGGCACAGATCACAATCACTGGCATTACAGTACTCTCAAGACCGATTGCGAGACCTGAAATGATGTTTGTGCCCGCACCGGTCTCTGATGCACGAGCAACGGTCTTAACCGGTCTGAATGTGACTGCGGTGTAGTATTCGGTGATGATCACAATCAAAACCATAATCACGATCCCGACGAGCGTCGCATAAAAGAACCTGATATCGCCACCCATCAGCCGGTCTGTGATGTAATAAAACGCAACAATGCTGAGCAGTGCCGCGGCTGCAACACCTTTGTACAGCGCACGCATGATCTTTCCATCCTTGCCGAGTCTGACGCAGAAGACTGCAATGATCGATGCAACGATCGCAGCCGCACCGAGCATCAGTGGGTATGTGACAGCGTTTGGGTAATCGCCTATCACGAGCGCACCAAGAAGCATCGCGGCAAGCGAAGTCACAACATAAGTCTCAAAGAGGTCTGCGCCCATTCCAGCGCAGTCGCCGACGTTATCGCCGACGTTATCAGCAATCACGGCCGCATTTCTCGGATCGTCCTCAGGGATGCCTGCTTCTACCTTACCAACGAGATCCGCGCCGACATCTGCCGCCTTTGTGTAGATACCGCCTCCGACCCGTGCAAAGAGGCTGATCAGGCTTGCACCGAACGCAAAGCCGACGATCAGATGGACGTTCTCAGGAATCCCCCCGTATAATATGTAAAAACCGCTCGTGCCAAGTAGTGATAGACCAACCACGGCAAGCCCGGTCACCGCGCCGCCTTTGAATGCAATGGAGAGTGCTTTCTCAACTCCGCCTTTCGCTGCATTTGCGGTTCTCACGTTTGCGCGAACCGAGACGTTCATGCCGATGTATCCTGCCGCGGCAGAGGCTACTGCGCCGGCAATGAACCCGGCTGCAATTTTTATCCCGTCATCAAGCAGGAAAGCGATCGCAGCAGCCAGAATGATCGCAACGATCGCAACCGTTCTGTACTGCCGGTTCAGATACGCCATTGCACCCTCCTGAATCGCGGATGCAATCTCTCGCATCTCTTCTGTGCCGGTTGGCTGTTTCAGGACAGTGCGTGCGAACAGACCTGCGAATATCAGGCTGAGAATGCCTGCAGCAGGTGCAAGATATAATAAATTATCCATTTTTTGTTACTCCTGTTTCTATCATTAGTTTGTATTTTACTATCAAATGATTGCTATACAATAAGAACGTGTCGATGTGAGGGGGTTTTATCAGGTTACTATGGTGGTGGTGAAATCGAAACACCCCGGTCTGGTGAATGTCAGCGGTTCTAAAGATGTACATTTCCTCAATGATTGGTTGCGCAATTCCATGAACTCCATACTGGGGCAGGCTTTTTTATGACATATACACTACAACGTTCAGTCACTCTACGCACGCCATTTCATTTACGAAAAACTACATCGCCAGCCCAACCCAGAGGGCAGTTTTTACTCGATTTTTTGTGAAAAAATCGTTTTTTTATGAACGTGCTGCCATGGTCTTTCATCCTCTGTATCTCATCTGTGGTGTACCCGATCGGCTCGATCTGTCTTAATTTCAGAAAACACAGTCTTGCCTGCCTTGCAAACCAATCATCAGGAAACTCATCCGAGATCCGGAGAAGGTCGATATCGCTCTGTGGATAAAAGTCACCCCCGCTTCTCGAACCGAATAATATCACACGTTTCAGCTTAAACTAACTGTCAACCCGTCTGTAATACTCAATCACTCGTTCTATCACTGAATCTAATTCTCCGCTGTTGCATCCGGATAGCGGGTTTCGATGTAGTGTGGATCAAGCTTGCTTGCGCAGTGTCTCGATAGGCATCAACTCTTTCAACTCATCCAGCATGCCAATGATACTATGTGTACACGGATAATCAACACTCATTCGAAGAAATAATGACTTGAGGGCTGGGAACCGGTGCAGACCTGAGTTATATCTGCCGAGTGTGTGAAGTACGTTTGCTCTCCTTCATTCTACTATCTCCCTGACCACTTGCTCAGATGGCGCCTGTTCTATATTCCGTGGACGTTTTTCTTGTTTCTACCTGGTTGCACTCCGGACACACCAGTTTGGAATCGTTCTTTGTCATCGCGGTCCTGCATCTCGAGCAGAGCGCTTTCATGACGCCCAGTTCAGGTTCTGATGTGTCAAGACGCATGTTACTGAGATCGGCGATTCTCGCCTTCACAATGTCGAATAATCCAAACTCACGCGAGATATCCTTGACATACGCCTTCTTGATGTTTGATACATGGATTACGGCAGATCCCACATCAGGAATAGCCCGATCAACAACCCCGCTCACCCCTGCAATAGTTACCAGTACGAGTGAGTCTCGCAGCCCGGTAACCTGCCCGATAACTACGTCTCCTCGCTGGAGGACTGGTGGGGTACTTGTACTCGGGATTATAGATATAGTTCGGTCTTTTGTATTGGTTTTAACCGTTCCTGCGACGGTTGCGTAGATATTTCCTGCACTCTCATACGTCTGCGCACCAGCACGAAATTCCTCGGTCGCACCTATCGAATCGCCAGGGAGTACAAACATGCCCGGTTTCTCTGACTCTGAATTCGAACTCTCCTGTGCTGGCTGTTCCGGGTTATCTACTGCTTCAACGCCATTAACATCCCTATTTCTGTTTACTTTCCGCAAAACAGATCGCTTTTTCAGTTTAATATTAATCCCTCACTTTGTTTTCAATATGTTCGAGCCATCAGTACCGGGGTCCCATCTCTTCCGCAGATCGGGCACGGTCCGGTCTTTCCCTGTGGCTCGACCGGTATCCCGAGTATGTGGACACCTGTTACATCTTCCATCTCGCGCCCGCAATCATCGTTAAGACACCAGCATATCCGTGCAATCCCGTTAGCTGTTCTCTCTGATACTTCTTCCAGTGTCTCGCAGTCAAAGATTCTCGAGTCTAATGCATCTCTGGCGGCGTGGTACATATCAGTTACAATTGTGTCCATGCAGTCTTGCACCTCGCCGGGTATCTGGTCGATCGACACCAATCGTTTCTCTGCTGTGTCCCTGCGTACCAACATGCAGGAGTTCTGTGCGAGGTCTCTTGGTCCAAGCTCGACTCTCACCGGAACGCCTCGCAGTTCCCACCGGTAGTATTTTGCACCCGGACGATCCTCGCTATCATCGATCCTGACACGAAGCCCCTGATCTATGAACCGGTCACGCAGGGACCTGCACGTCTCCAGTACTTTCTCATTCACATCGTGGTCGCCAAACAGGATCGGCACGATCACCACTTGCACCGGTGCGACCTCGGGAGGCAGCACAAGCCCGCGATCATCGCCATGCACGCTTATCACGGCAGCCACGGATCGTTCTGATATGCCGTAGCAGGTCTGGTGCGCATGTATCTGCTCGCCGGTTGGATCCT
>JAYEGZ010000170.1:0-2286 GCA_034659315.1 Methanobacteriota archaeon | reverse complement strand
GTCGTGCCGATCGGGGTTGCGAAGGGGTAAGGTTTTCGTGGGAATGCGGAATCGGATGCAGTCCGGAAGATGATACGTCTCGATAACGTTTATATCGTTTCATCTTATATTCGGAGTAGAACAATATAACTCGAAAAGGTGCGACATGAACATATTTGATCTGGCTGACCAGAATCGCATAATCTGCAGGAAAAAGTGCAGAGCGGTCAAAATGACCAAAATCCGATCGGAAAGTTTGCTGGCTTTGTAAAAGATAGGTGGACCATCTCGATAAACATGATGCCGTCTGGTTTGCTTAAATTTTTAAGCTCTGGCAGATATAAAAATGGATATGAAGTAACTAGCGGGGATGTAGAAATGCGGGGGAAGATGGGGGAAACGGACGTATCAGTAGAACAGTTAATGGAAAAGCGTCTAAAAGGCTATTATGAATCAAGGGCAGAGTTTAACCGAGTCTTTGAAGGTGGTGAACGATTTAAGTATGGCGTGTTAAACATTGGTGGTCTGGGTCCAATCCCACAACCTCCCCCTGGAAGGGTTCTAATCATCCCATGATGCTCGCTCACGGTCTACGTACTTCTGGGCATCAATATCCTGCCAGATCTCCTTGCCCAATCCCTGCAGTTCCAGAATGCTGTGGCCGGGATGGACTGCCATCCGTTTCCGGACCAGATCGGTTAGTTGGTCTATGAGCTTCATCTGATCGGGAAGGTCGAGCTTTTGTATCATATCCAGCGATTTGGCATAAGTTGCGGTTTGCATTATAGCAGCTCCTTCGCATTCATCCGGTATATCTTTTGTCAAAACTGTGGTCGCGAGACGTAGTTCCATGCTGTTATCGATCAGCATCCCCATCAGCATCTCGAAACCCACATCGCTACATCTGCAACGCAACTCAGCGCTCCGTTCTGGTGCCGTGTTCGAGCAATTTTCCGAGTTCGTATGCATCGATATCAGTCATATTCCCACACCCCGGCACTGTTACAATCTGTCTGTTCTCGGTATTTAATTCACCGTGATTGGTCAGGTGCCGTCCGCGGTACCATGCCCATATCTACCACGGGGGGCTTGCGGAACGGGTGGATCACCGCCCCAAGTAGATGTCAGGCGGCAAACAGCAGCGGGTAGCGATCGCAAGAGCGCTCATCAATAAGCCAGATATCCTGTTTGCTGATGAGCCGACCGCAAATCTGGATAGTGTCTCGTCAAGGCAGATTCTTGAGCTGTTTCGGTCGCTGAATCAGGAGATCGGGCAGACGATCCTGATGGTTACGCATGAGCTGGAGGACGCGGATATTGTGGATAGGGTGATCTGGCTTGCTGATGGGGAGGTTGTTGAGCAGGAGAGTATATAGGCGCGATGTCAATGATTTTTGTAAGCCGCAGGTCTACGTTTCCAGTCGTCACTTATGTGGTATTTACTCTATTTATTTTTGCTATATTATTTAATTAGATGTTCAGAAGATATTGAAGACTTGCCATTAGTATTATTGATCGATTTTTATTGCAACTAACAATACACAAATGCCTATAATTGGATAAATAAACATAGTTATACTATTTAGAGTCATCCCAAAACAATAGCCAACAAGTGTGCAGGCACTCAGGATTGCTACAGCAATCGTTGGTAATTTTACAAGTTCTCTCTGGTTTACCGGCACTGATTGGAGGAACAGCACAGCGCAAGGTGCCATCAGCACCGACAGAATCTCTAAAATGTAATCTGCGTCTGAAAATGGGCTGGATACCACTGTCAAAAAAATTGTGTAGATTAGGCGTGGCATCGAGACAATTGAGATTGACAGGAATACAATACAAAGCGGAATTCCTAATAACCAGTTTTTTGAATGCTTATTCATTTCTGATACAAAGAGAATAGACCCAACGAGTGAGACTATCGGGACGAGCAAGATGGCAGCACAACCTCCCCTAATCCCCGGTTCATAACCATCCCCCATAAATGAGAATATTATGGCAAACAGTATGGCAAATGGCAAGCAGATATAGGGGGATAAAAATCCTATTGCTGTACATACCAGCGACATCCTTTTGTGTTTTTTGGTAAATAAAAACCCACATAATATAACTATTGCAACTATTGCAACGATTGTACAATATACAGCCACATCTGATAATATCATAACATTATTCTCGGTAAATCTTTAGTATACAATCCCACAAAATAAACCGGTCAGACCTCTGATCAGGCGGGTAGACGCCCCTTCATACGGTTGCCCCGGAATCAAGAACCCTGGAGACCAGGAAACCGGATGACTCACCGCTCCA
>JAYEGZ010000169.1:0-2295 GCA_034659315.1 Methanobacteriota archaeon | reverse complement strand
ATATTAATCTCATCCTCGCTCACGTTTTTTTTTCATGTATATCAGGAAAAAGCCGATGATTGCAATCACGAGCACTGCGATGACCGGAACCGGAATGATGGACTTGATAGACGATTGCGTCTCAAAAACCGTCAATTCCGTATCGCCTTTGACATCGCTCTTGTGTTCAAGAACTAAAACCGCATTGAACGGGTGCAGGTACTGTTCATCGCCCCTCTTAAATATTACGATGTTGTCGTGGCTGATCAAGTCACCCGATACATCAAACTGGTCAAAATCCAGGTAGCCACCGGTTTTCGCCTTTCCCACGTCTTTTCCGAGGAGTTTTGAGTTGAACCACAGTTCGTCAATCTCCCCTCCGGTTCCTGCAATCATCACAGTCCACAGGTCTGCTTTTTCGACCGTCTCAATCTTCACGTCGCCAGGGAACGCGGCTTCCATCTGATCTTTAGTGCCGCCATCGGCAACCGCCTTGCTAAGCGCATAGTTTCCCTCATCGATCCAGAACTGCGTGTATGGCATGCTCTCGTTTTCATAGACCGCGACTAAGAATATCCCATAAGGGGCGCCGTTATTATTATCGTACGTGGCTGAGATCACGTTGATGCCTTCCTTGAACGCAACCTCGGTGACATCGTACGCATAGCAGCAGACCCCCCATGCAGCAATGTAATCGGGTTCTTCCCGTGTTTTTAGCTCGTTATCGTTGATCGAGACTGTTAACGTATCTCCTTTGTTGTAGTTCCACATCGGCACATACATGCGAGCGTAAATTATATCATCAGGAAGATCAAAATACTCGGTGTACGGGTCTGCGTATGTGAGTCCGTGCCCCCCGCCGACATGGACGCCGCCATGCAGGCTGCCTGAGGCTATTGTGTAGAGCGGGGTGCCGCTGCCCCGCCACTCGCCAGCCATGGCTGCCGGCGAGATGACCGCGATGATGAATATCAAAAGCATCGGAACCAGACTTTTTCGAAACATGGTCATCAGCCCAACCCCGGAGCGGTCCCGCCAAAGCCGGTGGAACTTAAGTAGGTACCAGCTACCAGAAACGTGGCGATGTATGTCAGCATGATATAATCACCGGGTCCCAGTTGCAATTCTTCCACAAACGTACGGTTCTTTGTTGCACGAAACGCACGCGCATCAGCAGCAATCGCAATCTGCCTTCCTTTGCGCAGAAGCCCGACCACCATCGGGAAGAAGATGTGTCGCAGCGCCCTGATCTTCGTCCTGATGCCGCCCTTAATCTCAAGCCCCCGCGCTCGCATCGCGTTTATGATGATCATGCTCTCCTCGATCATTGATGGTGCAAATCCGACCGCGGATGACACCATGAATGCGATCTCGTTTGGAAATCCGATCCGGATCTTTGTAAATGGGATCTTTGTAAACCGCACAAGTCCGACAAGCAGTTCGCTTGGGTGCGTGCTTGCAACGAAGACCGAAGCCGCGCTCACAGTGGTCATGAACCGAAGCGACTGGATAAGCCCGTATAACGCACCTTCTGCGTAGAAATGTATCCCGCCAGTGACGTATCCGATCACCGGAAACGTTGCAGGGATGATTGTGAACGTCGGATTCGTAGGATCGCCCCAGTAATAAAAGATAGACTGCGTGAGCATGAAACCAAAGACCATCGTTCCAAAGACAAAAAGTATCGCACGGATCTTTGCCGCTGACGGTTTGACCAGTATCCAGAATGGCAGTGTGGATAGAAACGCGATGAGCAGGAGCGATGGCGCTCCAAACAACATGCTTAAAACAGACATTCCGAAAACCCACACCAGTTTCACCCGCGGGTCGAGCCTGTGCATGACTGTATCTTTCTGCTCATATCGAAACAATCCTTTCATCAGAGATTCGTGTTTCGTGCTAATATATAAGATTTATGTAGGAGGAGGATGCACGTCGTTACCAAACGGAACAAAATCATGATCGACATCCAAAACCTCAGCTACACCTACCCGAACATGTCTAAACCGACATTACGCGGCATCAACCTGCATATCGATGATGGGGAGTTTGTGCTGCTTCTTGGCGCAAGCGGCTCCGGGAAATCCACACTTATCCAGTGCTTAAACGGACTCGTACCAAAAGTCACAGGCGGGAACCTCGAAGGCGAGATCGTGATAAATGGGAAGAATGTTCGGAATTATAAAGTACAGCAACTGGCATCGGAGGTGGGGATCATCTTTCAAAATCCGGATACCCAGTTATTTTCACTTACGGTTGGAAAAGATGTTGCATTCGGACCTGAAAACCTCGGCATGCCAAAAGAAGAAATATTAG